>JAYENR010000160.1:0-9789 GCA_034722175.1 Pseudomonadota bacterium
GTCAGATTATGCCTGTGGGTCTGTTTAAGCGCGATAAGCCAGTTGATAAAACAACGGTTATCAGTCCGTTTGCCGCAAATGAAACCTTGCTGATGATGGAGCGAGTGGTGGCAAAAGGGGGTACTGCTCCGAAAGCACAAATTCCAGGTTATCGAGTGGCGGGTAAAACCGGGACCACACATAAAACCAAGAGTGGAGGCTATGAGCAGAATGAATACCTCTCACAGTTTGCGGGCATTGTGCCAGTATCCGATCCGGATATGGTGATGGTGGTGCGTGTCAATGAACCGAGTCGTGGAATCTATTATGGTGGTTCGGTTGCTGCCCCGGTTTTTCAACAGGTTATGCAGCAGGCATTGCGTTTAAGAAATGTACCGCATGATATGCCGCTCGATATTGCAGAATCGATGTAGGTTGGGTGACAGATGAAAACACTTAAACAACTAAGCGAATTTTTAAAGCAAACTCATTCGGAAACTGACACCGCTTTAGCAGACTTGCAACTGGACTCCAGACAGTTAAAAAAGGGTGATGTATTTATTGCTTTGCAAGGTTTAAATAATCACGGATTGGACTATTTAAAGCAAGCGATTGATTCGGGTGTGAGTTGTGCCATCGCCGATCGAGTTTTAAATGAAACTGAACAGGCCTGGTTAGAACAAGCAAAACTTAAACCTGTGTTAATGCTAGTAGAGAACCTAGCTGATCAATTGGCTGAGTTGGCTAATTGGTTTTATGAGCAACCAAGTAACAAAATTAAGGTTGTGGGAATCACCGGAACAAACGGTAAGACCTCAACGGCACACTATTTAGCACAGTTGCTTTTACAGTTGGGTCAGACCCCCGCATTGATTGGAACCTTGGGAAATGGGGTGGTTAAGTCATTAGATAATATGACGTTACAGACAGCCTTAAATACCACGCCAGATGTGGTTTCAGTGCATCGTCTATTGCATCAGTTTTCTCAACAAGGTGCCAACTGGGTGGTGATGGAAGTGTCATCTCATGCGTTAGAGTTGGGGCGTGTTGAAGGGGTTGAGTTTACCAGTGTTGCTTTGACACAAGTAACAAGAGATCATCTGGATTTTCACGGAACAGAGCAGGCTTATCAGGATGCGAAAGCAAAACTGTTTTTGGACTATCAAAGTCAGTCACAAGTGTTAAATATTGATGATGATTTAGGCTCTCAGTTGGCAATCTCTGGGGAGCTAGCAAATATGGTCTCTTACAGTGTGGATGGAAAAGAGTCTGCACTGTTGAGATGTGTACAAAACATTTTAACCACTGACGGAATTCGAAGTGATTTAGAGTTCAAAACACAAACTGGGCAGGCCTGTTTAAACCTTATGGGGCGTTTTAATATTGAAAACGTGTTGTGTGCTTTAGGGATCATATTAGCCAATGGTTTTAAGTTTAATGAATTGATGGAATTGTTACCGAAGTTAACGTCTGTAAAAGGGCGAATGCAAAAGGTGAGCAGCCAGCCAACTGTGATTGTGGATTTTGCCCATACCGCTGATGCCTTACAGCAGGTGTTACAAGCCTTGAAGGATCATCTATCCGCTTTACAGGAAAACAGAATATGGGTGGTGTTTGGTTGCGGTGGCGATCGAGATCAAGGTAAACGCCCTTTAATGGCTAAGGTGGCTGAAAGCTTGGCGAATTATGTAGTGTTAACCAGTGACAATCCACGCTTTGAGTCGCCACAAAAAATCATGGATGAAACTTTGCTCGGTTTTAATCAACCAGGCCTGGTCAAAGTAATTGAAGATAGAGAGTTGGCGATTGAGTTTGCCCTGTCGCAAGCTTCTAAAAATGATGTCGTTTTAGTGGCTGGAAAAGGTCATGAGAATTATCAAGAGATTAATGGTCAGAAGTTGCCGTTTAGTGATGAACAGGTTGTATTAAATTGGGTGAACAGAGAGTAGTCGGTATGACAGAGCCACAACAAATCGTGAATGACCTACAATTGGCTTTGGATCAGAGCAAAATAGAGGGTACGGGTGGTTTGAGTATGGATAAAAATGATTTTTTTTGGACCATTGAACAGCTGAGCCAGAGCGTTAATGGTGAACTGTTTGGTCCACTAAGCGAACAACCTGTTCGTTTTGATTCTGTCAGTACTGATACCCGCACAATGCAACCCGGAGCTTTATATATCGCTATTAAGGGTGAGCATTTTGATGGCCATCGGTTTATAGAAGAAGCAATTAAACAAGGCGCGGTAGCAGTATTGGTCTCTGAGATGATGGAGACGATTGTGCCAGCGGTGTTGGTTGAGGATACACGGATTGCACTTGGTCAGTTTGCCCATTGGCATCGCCAGCAAATGCCCGTTAAAACTTTGGTAGGGATTACCGGCAGTAATGGTAAAACCACCACCAAAACCCTGTTACAAAACTTGTTTTCTGCGGTGGGCAATACCCTAGCCACTGAGGGCAATCTGAATAATGATTTTGGGGTGCCGAGAACCCTATTAAATATTCGACCGGAACATGAATTTGCCATTATTGAAATGGGCGCCAATCATCCAGGTGAAATTGAGTATTTAACCCTGTTAGCCGAGCCGGATATTGTCTTGCTGAATAATGCCTCGGATGCTCATATCGAAGGGTTTGGTTCTTTACAAGGTGTGATTGATACCAAAGGGGAGATCTTTTTAGGTTTGAATCGTTTGCATCAAAATGGTGTAGCGGTGATTAATACCGACTCTCCTGGTTTTGATGATTGGCAGAATACCTTAACGAAACTTTCAGTTAAAAATGTACTGAAATTTGGTGAGTCAGACCAAGCCGATGTTTGTTTAAAAAATGTTCTTTCAAGTGAAGAGTCTATTCAGTTTGATTTGTCTGTCAATGGTAATTGGCAAACGGTTACAATGCCCGTTTTAGGTAAGCACAATGCGATGAATGCTGCGGCTTGTGTGGCGGTCTGTTTGGCGGCCAATTTGAATTGGCAACAGGTTGAACCAGGCCTGTTGAGTTTTTCTGGCGTTGCTGGGCGTTTACAACGCCATAAATTGGCGAACGGCTGGTTGATTGATGACAGTTACAATGCCAATCCAGGCTCGGTGCGCGCTGGAATTGATGCTTTAACAAGCTTACCAGGTCAGGTAGCGTTGTGTTTGGGGGCGATGGCCGAATTGGGTGAACACACACAAGCACTGCATGAAGAGATTGCGGCCTATGCAAAACAGGCTGGAGTCAACTTGCTTTTTGTTTATGGCGCGGCCACGCAAACCATGCCTGCGGTGTTTGGAGACGGGGCAAAATTTTATGCTAGCCACCAGCAGATGATTGAAGATGTCAAAGAGGCGATCAATCATCAGCAGGTTAATCACCTGCTAATTAAAGGTTCACGCAGTGCCAAAATGGAACAGGTTGTTCAAGGTGTTTTAAGTGCAACCTAATCATTTCTATAGCAAATTCATACAAAATAAGCCTAGGCTGCAAGTTTGCAAGCTGGCAATAAAGGATTTTAAATGCTGATCTATTTAACCGAATATCTACAACAGTATATTTCTGGTTTTGGTGTATTTAGTTACATTACTATGCGCGCCATTATGAGTGTGTTAACAGCGCTATTAATCTCTTTTCTGATTGGGCCAGCGATGATTCGTTGGCTAACCCGTTTAAAAGTGGGCCAAAGTATCCGTGAAGATGGGCCACAAACGCATTTAGTCAAATCGGGTACACCGACGATGGGTGGCACCTTGATTATTTTTTCGGTGGCGATTGCGGTTCTGCTTTGGGGGGACTTAAGTAATCATTATTTAATGGTGGTGACACTCTCCATGCTTGGCTTTGGTGTAATCGGCTTTGTCGATGATTATAAAAAGGTGGTTTACAAGGACCCCAATGGTATGCGTGCCCGTACTAAATACCTTTGGCAGTCGATTATTGGCTTTGCCACCGCCTACATTCTATTCTCACTGGCGACGGTTCCGGCTGAAACACAGTTGTTGATCCCTTATATGAAAGATACGGTGATCGAGTTGGGGGCGTGGACGATTCTATTGAGTTATTTTGTCATTGTCGGAACCTCTAATGCGGTGAACTTAACCGATGGTTTGGATGGCTTAGCGATTATGCCAACGGTCATGATCTCCGGTGCTTTAGGGGTGTTTGCTTACCTTTCGGGTCACGTCTATTTTGCGGATTACTTAAATATTCCTTATATCCCCGGTGTTGGGGAGATGACGATCTTAGCTGGCGCCTTGGCTGGAGCGGGGCTTGGGTTCTTATGGTTTAACGCTCACCCGGCTCAAGTGTTTATGGGTGATGTCGGTTCCTTAGCGATTGGTGCGGCGTTAGGTGGCATGGCCATCGCCGTTAAACAAGAGTTGGTGTTGTTTATTATGGGTGGAATTTTTGTGGCGGAAACGGTCTCGGTTATTTTGCAAGTAGGTTCCTATAAATTGCGTGGCAAACGTATTTTCTTAATGGCACCTCTGCACCATCACTTTGAACAGAAGGGTTGGCATGAGTCGCAAGTGATTGTGCGTTTTTGGGTGATTACCATTATTCTGGTGTTGATTGGTTTAGCCAGTTTAAAACTTCGTTAATCTTATAAAGAAGACAGGTTCTATGTATTTAGTTGCAGGTTTAGGCATTACCGGGCAGTCGGTTTTAAGATATTTTCAAGCTCAGGGTGAGCCCTGTTTTGCTTATGATACTCGTGATGAGTTAGATGTATCCAAACTTGCTAAAGCGTTTCCTGAATTTGATTTTGCGACGGGAAAAATGCCAACCGCATGGATCAACCAGTTTGACACGGTGGTTTTAAGCCCGGGAATTTCGGTTGCTGAACCTTGGGTCGCTAGTTTACGGAAGTTAGGTAAGCAAATTATTGGCGATATTGAACTGTTTGCTCGTACAGTCGGTGTACCAGTCATCGGCATCACCGGTTCTAACGGTAAAAGTACGGTGACTACCTTAACGGGAATGGCATTGCAGGAAGCGGGCTATAAGGTAGCCATGGGAGGGAACTTAGGTGAACCTGTTTTAGACCTGTTGACGGATGAACACGATTACGATGTCTATGTGCTGGAACTATCCAGTTTTCAGTTAGAAACCACCCACTCTTTGCAAATGATCTCCTCTACGGTATTGAATATTTCAGAAGACCACATGGACCGTTATGATGAGATAGAAGATTATATTCAGGCTAAAACTAAAGTGTTTGAAGACACCGGTTTAGCTGTTTTGCCAGAAGGGTTCAGTGTTGAGGGGGTGATTCATCACTCTCCAGTAGTGAGGTTTGGTTTATCTGAAGGGTTTATTCACTCTGAAAGCGATTATGGGCTGTTATTTGAAGATGAGCAGGCCTGGTTAGCGCACGGTAAGCAGCGATTAGTACCGGTGAGCGATATGGCGTTGCAAGGTAAGCATCATCAACTCAATGCCTTAGCGATGATGGCGTTGTGTCAGCCGTTTAAGATTGAAAACAAGGTGTATTCTAAAGTGTTGGCCGAGTTCAAAGGTTTGCCTCACCGAACTCAATTGGTTGTTAATTATAAAGATATTGATTGGATTAATGACTCCAAAGGCACCAATGTGGGCGCGACCTTAACCGCGATTGAAAGCATAGGTCAACAAGCGTTACACGAAGCGGGCAAGGTTATTTTATTAGCGGGTGGTGTTGGTAAGGATGCGGATTTTAGCCCGTTACAGCCAGCGGTCCATCAATACTGTCGTCAGGTCATTGTCTTTGGTCGGGATCAGGATCAAATTGCCGCAATATTACCCCATGAATCTGTAGAGCGAGTGGAAACCTTACAGCAAGCGGTTGAGCTGGCTGATCGTTTGGCACAAGCGAACGATAAGGTTTTATTTTCACCTGCGTGTGCCAGTTTTGATCAGTTTGCCAATTATGTGAAACGTGGTGAGGCCTTTGAAGCGTATGTTGGCGATTTAATTCGTTTACAGGAGTCGACTTAATCATGCTCAAAAAGTGGCGTGAACAAGGTCAACAATGGCCAATTGATTATTGGTTGTTAGGCTTGCTTGCTGTTTTGATGGTCATTGGTTTGATGATGGTGGCTTCAAGCTCGATTGCGATTAGTGAAAAACGTTTTTTTGGTGATCCAAACCACTATCTCCTTCGCCAGTTTATCTCAATGGGCTTAGGTTTAGCAGCGGCCTATGTCGTGTTTCAAATCCCCATCTCTTTCTGGGAAAAACATCGCGGAAAACTCTTTCTGTTCGCGTTGCTATTACTGGTTTTAGTACTGATTTTTGGGCGTGAAATCAATGGTAGTAAACGTTGGTTACCACTGGTAGTGATGAATTTTCAGCCTTCTGAATTTATGAAGCTAGTGATTGTGGTCTTTATGGCGGGTTATTTAGATCGTCATGCCTCTGCGGTAAAAGAGAGTTTTGAGGCGGTAATTCGTTTAGCGTTACCGTTTGGAGTCATGGCCATTCTGTTATTGATGGAGCCTGATTACGGCAGTACTTTTGTCATTGCAGTGATGATTACCGGTATGCTTTTGATTGCCGGCGCACCTTGGAAGTACTTTGTATTGACCGTATTGCCGATGGCCAGTCTGTTAGTCACCTTGATTATTATTGAACCCTATCGAATGACGCGTGTCACTAGCTTTTTGAATCCTTGGGACGACCCTTATGGAAGTGGTTATCAGCTAACGCAAGCTCTAATCGCTTTAGGTCGGGGCGAGTGGTTTGGGGTTGGTGTCGGAGCCAGTGTTCAAAAGCTCCTATATTTGCCCGATGCGCATACTGACTTCCTGTTCTCTATCTATGGTGAAGAGTTTGGTTTCATTGGTATTGTGGTTTTAGTCTTTCTTTATCTGTTTATTTTGTATCGCCTATTTCGTATTGGTCGTAAAGCGATGGAGAGTGACCGTTTCTTTGGTGGGATGATCGCTTACGGCATCGGGATTTGGATTATCTTGCAAGCGATGATCAATATGGGGGTGAACCTAGGTGCGTTCCCGACTAAAGGTTTGACTTTACCACTGATGAGTTATGGAGGAAGCAGTGTTCTGTTATTGATCATTGCTCTCGCATTGGTATTTAGGGTGGATTACGAGACTAGAAATGATGTTCTGCCTCCAGCTAAACCAAAACCTGAAGCAAAGCCTAAAAAACCGGCTGAAAAGGTGAAGCTAGACAATATAAAGAAACGTGCAGAGGGAACCAGTTAAATGGCTTATAAAGTATTAATTATGGCTGGCGGGACGGGAGGTCATGTGTTTCCTGGAATTGCCATAGCCCATGCATTAGAAAAAAGAGATGTTGAAGTTAGTTGGTTAGGTACCGAAGGGGGGATGGAAGCAGAGTGGGTTAATCAGGCTCAGATTCCTTTTACTAGAATCTCTATTAAAGGGTTGCGTGGTAATGGATTGATCGGTTGGCTTAAAGCGCCTATTAATGTTACTCGAGCTTGGTGGCAGGCACGAAAGATTATGCAACAGCAAAAGCCCGATTTGGTGTTAGGTATGGGAGGTTTTGTATGCGGACCAGGAGGTTTATCTGCAAAATCATTAGGTATTCCTCTGGTGATTCATGAGCAAAATGCAATCCCAGGCCTAACCAATAAGTTATTGGCACCCCTAGCAAAAAAGGTGATCACAGCTTTTCCTCAAAGCAAAATTAAGGGTAAACAAGTCATTCAAATTGGTAATCCAGTTAGAGCGGGGCTTGAAGATACGCCTGTTGTTAAAGATGGAAATGAGTGTCATTTATTGGTATTAGGTGGAAGTCGTGGTGCTTTAGCATTAAATGAAACGCTACCTCAAGCTGTCGCACTTTTACCAAAAGACCAACGTCCAATTATTAGACATCAAACAGGTCAAAAAACCTTAAAACAAGCACAGCAAGCCTATCAGCAAGCTGGTGTTGAAGCTGATGTTGTCCCGTTTATAGACGATATGCAAGCCGCCTATGCATCGGCAGACATGGTGTTAAGTCGTTCGGGTGCTTTAACAGTCAGCGAATTAATGGCAACGGCACGCCCTGCAGTTATGGTGCCCTATCCTCATGCAGTGGATGACCATCAAACAGCTAATGCTCAAGCATTGGTAGATTTCGAGGGGGGTGAGATTATTCAACAAACAGAGCTGACGCCAGAAAGACTGGCAGAAGCCTTAAAGGCTTGGTGCTTGGATGCCAAGAGTCGTGTTGAAGCCTCCACTTCGATTAGAGCGAAAGCTAAAACCAAAGCAACCGAACAGATTGTCGAAATTTTAATCAGCTTAATGCAGCAAAAATATTAGGGCTTGGAAGATGCAAGGTTTAGAAGATAGAAGAGTTTTAATCACAGGCGCCTCCAGTGGGATTGGTGCGGGCATGGCACGTGTGCTGGCAAAACAGGGTTGTAAGCTTGTTTTACACTACAACCAAAATGAGGCGGGCATTCAGCAAACGTTACAATATGTAAAAGAGCAGGGGGCTCTTGCAGAAGTCATACAATGCGATTTTCGAGACTTGAAAAGTTTGCCGAATTTTTTTGAACAGGCCTGGTCAGTTTATGATGGTTTGGATGGTTTGGTCAATAATGCGGGTATTGTGACGAAAAGCACCTCTGTTAAAGATCCGTTCGGTGATAAGTTTGCCGATACCTTAACAGTTAATCTACAAGCGCCTTATCAACTGAGTACTTTGTTTGCCAAGGCCTGTATTACTGCAAAGCAACCGGGTGCGGTGGTGAATAATACCAGTATTCATGGTCAAGCGACTTGTGAATGGTTTTCTGCTTACGCTGCTTCTAAAGCAGGCTTAGACGCGATTACCAAAGTACAAGCTTCGGAATGGGGGCAGCATGGTATTCGAGTGAATGGTTTAGCGCCTGGCGTCGTGCCTGTTGAACGAACTAATGATATTTTGCTGCAACCCGATATGCAAAATAAATGGTGTGAACGTATGCCGGCTGGTCGCTATGGCACCACAGAGGAGATGGGAGAAGCGACGGCTTACTTACTGTCGGATGCTACTTTGTGGATGACGGGCTCTATTTTAACCATTGATGGCGGGCTTATCGCACGCGGCAACTACCCAGTTCGTTAATTAGAACTTTAAATTGACGGCTAATAATACAGATTGTTATTAGCTGTCATCATTTCTATATTTTCTCTCATAAAATATTCTTGTTAAGTGGCACTTATATTGCTTTATACACGGCAGAATATTCAACTGTCAAAAAAATGTAAAGCGATGTGGTTATGCAAAAATATCTTCAAACACTTACGATAAAACAAAAGATGCGCCTTGGTTTTGGGGTTATATGGACTGTTTTGGCCATTATCACAATTCAAGCAGTGGTGAACTTATACGTGGTTCGCCAAAATGTATCTGAAGTAGTATTGGAAAAACAGCCGATTGCTATCGGAACGGCCGAGGTGGCTTTAACCCTAGAAAAGGGGGTTAAGTCACTAAATTTGTATATTTCTACCAATGAACCAGCTGCATTGAGCTCCTATCAACAGAGTTATGACTTAGTGTTTGAATCGGTTCAAGCCAGTTTGAATGATCTGTCTAATCGTGGGCAGCTCAGTTCAGAACTTGGTGAGCAGTATCAAAAAATTCATCTCGATTTGCAAAACCTTCCTAATCTTATTGATCGAGTAGTCGACTTACAAGCAGATCGAAGTAAGAAGTTTCCCGCCTTTGAATATGTCAATGAGCATATGCTCTCAATTGCCAATCAGTTTTTACATGAAACAGGTCTAATGATTGATTCTGAATTGGCTGATCTGTCTGCGGAACGTGAACCGGTCTTACGTGACTTGGTTGCGCTGCAAAAAAACTGGCTAAGTGTGATATCGAG
>JAYENR010000161.1:0-9773 GCA_034722175.1 Pseudomonadota bacterium
GATTGAGGACAAGGAAGCGGATCGGGCGCTGATTGCATTAACCATGACCCTGCCTGGGTTAACCTATATTGGTGAGCAGTATAAGGTGGTTAATGTTGATGCAATCTATCACGTGCATCACTGGTTGCGTGTTCAGTTAGCTGAAGCGAACCAAGCAGGCCTGCTTGAAATCTATCAGAGTTTAAATAACCTAACAGGTGAGTATCGTTATCATAAAGATGATATTGCTCAACGTATGTTAAAAAATGCGTGCTTGAAGTATTTAGCATTATCAGAGCAGAACTTTGCTTTGGTCAAAACTCAGTTTGACGCACAGCAGAATATGACCGATGTATTAGCTGCTTTAGATAGCATTACGCATACCGATCACGCTGAACGCGAAACTTGTTTACAAGCTTTTTATGATAAGTGGCAGACAGATCCTCTGGTTCTAGATAAGTGGTTTACGTTACAGGCAGGCTCACATCATATTCATGCTTTAGAGCATGTTAAAGCTTTAGTTAATCATGCTGATTTTTCTTATGAAAATCCAAATAGGGTACGCAGTGTGCTTGGTGTGTTTGGACGCATGAACTTACTAGGTTTCCATCGTGCCAATGGTGAGGGCTATGAGTTTTTAGCAGATTCCGTGATGAAAGTTGATAAGCTGAATCCTCAGGTTGCAGCCCGTATTGTAGCGCCATTCACGCACTGGCAACGTTATGATCAACAGCGTCAAGTTTATATGAAATCTGCTTTACAGCGTATTTTAGAGCTTGATGGTCTGTCCAAAGATGTCTATGAGATTGTTTCTAAGACATTGGCGGTTAAATAAAGTCGATTAATATTAATACAGGAGAGTTGTTCTAGTGAAATTATGTGCTGCTTCTGTATTTAATGCTTTGATTTTTAGAAAGAGGGGGATGCACTTGGCTGTCATCCCTTTTTTTTTGATATTAAGTCTGAATACAACGGCAAGCTTTGCCGTTATGGTTCCGCCAGCCGAACAGTCTTTGGAAGAGCAGATTCAATTTATTGATCAGGAAATTATTTTATTACGTGCCGAGCTTGCTCAGAGTAACCAAGATATTCCCGCTTTAAAACGCTATATCAAGCAACTTCAATCTATTCCTCTTGCCCCTGTTTTCCAGTCAAGGCTATCCGCTCTTGAATCTTTTTTATTACAAGATAGAGAGGAGAAACCCTCTGAGCTTGAATTTAAGTTACCTCATGATGGAGGGCAGGTTGTGGTGTTATTGCCTCTGTCGGGTGATTACGCTGTAGCGGGGCAGGCCATATTGAAAGGTTTGAAATTGGAGTGGCCTTTTAGTAAGCCGTTTACCGTCATTGATAGTGCTATTTATGGTTCGATGGTTGAGTTGTGGGAGTTGGTTAAGCTTTACGAACCTGACTTTGTGATCGGGCCACTTAATAAGCAGAATATTATTGCTTGGCAAAATTTAGAGACCCAAATTTCTACTTTGTACCTAAACCAACCTGTTTATCAATTTGAATATGAAAAGGCACTGTCACCCAATAAAAAACTAGGTTTGACCCAGCTTGAAGCGTTTATGGAAGCAACGGGGTTAGAAAATATTTTAGTACTGGAAAGCAACTATCTCACTGCTCAGAACCTGCAAAAACAATTTAAACAGGCCTGGTTAAATCAGCAAAAAGATCGATTTTATGAGTCTCTGACCATTAAAGAGGGCATTCATCAAACGATGAAAAAAGCGCTTAATGTTCAAAGGTCAATAGCTCGAAAAAACTGGGTGCAAAAGAGCATTCAACAAGAGCTGGAGTTTGAACCTAGAGCGCGTAAGGATTTAGATGCGGTTGTACACTTTTCATCCATTGATGAAGCGATTCAAATTAAACCCATTTTAGATTTTTACCATTTAAGCGATGCCTACAGTTTATGGTATCCATCGATTTACCCCTCCTCTGGCGAGCTTCAGTCTCAGCAGAATGCCTGGCAGCAAACCTATGGCTTCCTCCCTCCTTATCTAACCAAAATTTCAGAAGCAAATTTAATGGACGGTTCGGATGAGCCTGAAAGTGGCCTGTTTTATGCTTTAGGAAGGCTAGCGGCAGAAATAGTCAAGAATCCACGACTGAATTTATCTAATCAGAACTTAAATCGTTCGGACTTAGGTGAGGTCATTACGGATGAAAATGGAGTTTTGAAAATTTTGCCTAGCGTATTTTGGTTGGATGAACAGATGATTCAACCTGTTAATGAATATCAGTACCCATTCGAATAATTTAAGGCTTTATTGATTGCTGGTTAAGAGATAACCGATGTTCAATCAATAAGAGTAAGAAAAAGGAAAGTTTTGTGGCATCTGAAGATGAGACATTCGATCCCAATGATCTGGATAGCATTGATGCGCTTCTTGATGAGGCGGAGATGGAGGTATCTGAGAATTTAGGAGAAGATCCTGTTAGCGATGAGCCGATGGAGATTCCTGATGACTTTGATTTACCTGAGCTACCTGATGAGGTTTCGGAACCCGAAATATCGGCAGCTGTTGAAGACTCCTTACCGGAATTAGAGCCGGAACCGGAGTCAATACCTGAACCAGAAGTAGAGACGATTTTAACAGATGTGGCTCAAGAGGCTGTACCTGCTCCTTCAGCCAGTGGTAACTCTGCGAGATCAAATGTGGTAGCAGAGCCAGAAGAAGAATTTATTCCTAAACGTTCACAAGTAAATAAAGCTTCAAAAAATGAAGTATCGGCGGCAGAAATGGATGCAATAAAAAAACTGATCATTATTTTTGGTTCTGTATTAATCGTGTTGGTGTTAACCGCGATTGGCATGGGGGTTTGGAGTGCGATTGCCGCTTCAAGTGGTTTGGATGAAGAGACCCAAACGATGATTGAAGATATTAAAGCGGGTACTGAGAAGAACACCTTATCGAATTCGAGCAATACTAAAACCATGAAATCGGCTGAAAAGAAGCTGGATGCATTGAGTTTCCAACTTGAGCAGTTAACGGCAGATATTGCGACACTAGAAAGTTCGATGGCCACCCCAGCAGCGGCAAATGCACCCGCTATTACTCCAATACCTGGCGTAGCTGTTCCGCAAGCTCAAAATAAAGGTCACGCAGCGCCGCCTGTAGCTAATGCACAAGTTTTGAAGTCTGCTGCACATGTCCCAGTAGCAAGTCCAGTAGATAATCATGCGGTGCTTGAAAAGTTAAGTGTAGTGAGTAGCAAAATGGCAAAAGCACAAAAACGGATTGATGAAGTGAATACACGTGTCAAAAGTATTCAGAGTCAGTACAGCAAGCTAATGCACAGTGTGAAGGTCGTGGAAAAGCAGATGGTTGACCAGCAGGCTAAGGTGACAAAAGATAAAAAATCCGACAAGCCTAATCAAGCTCATGAGCAACCACGTTACCAATACAATACGCCAGACGCAGTCTACTATGACCAGTCTAATCCTGATTCTTATCCGTAGCGGATTTGGATTAAGGGGCGTGACGTTGAAAAGCACAATTGTAACTCTGACACTGCTAGGTTCATTGAGCTTTGGTTTGTCAGGGTGCAGTGTTTTGAATAAAGGCACCGAATATCAAGTGCCAGATTATTATAAAACGGGTCTTGTGGTCGACGAATATGTCGCTGGCAAAACCTATTATGTAAAAGATTTGCGATGTAGTGAACGTTCAGGTGGTTGCCACCTAGAGAAAGCGGTGATACATCGTAATTATGAAAAACCATATTATTTGAGTAAATAATGGAGTCCACCATGAAAAATCGTACGTTATTATTCGCGAGCATTTTTGCGACAGCGGCCTTAACTGGCTGTACAACCACTTCGCCGATGCTTGCTGGTAATACTCAGCAAGCGGCACCTGTCACAGTTCAGACACCGAATAAAGTTGCCACTTCTAAGGTGCTTTATAGAAAGCCAGAACGTATTAAGATCTCAGGAATTGGATATGGTGCAGAGAGTACTTATTCTGCCTACACGCCAGGTCAACGCCGTTTAATGGCAATCCGTGCTTCTAAACTAGACGCTTACCGTGCTTTAGCTGAACAGTTGTATGGCGTTAAAATTGATAGTAATACGTCTATTTCTACTCTAACGGCTAAAAATGATAGCTTTAGAGCACGCATTAACGCAGTTGTGCGTGGTGCACGTGTTGTCAGTGTGACACCGATGGCTGATCATAACTATGAAACGGTATTAGAAGTGTATGTAGATAAACGTTTCTTTGAAGATGCCTTTGTGTATAGTTCACAGAATGATCAAGGTATGACACCTGCTGAAGTATGTGTGCAGTGTGTGGATGCTAGCGCTTATTAGATCTGGATACCCTTATTGAGCCTTTGGGTGTAATTATGTATCTAGATAGGAGTGTTTAAAATGAGACGCCAGACGATAGGGTTGAGCCTCTTTATTGTATTGTTTGCCTGGATGGGAGTCGCCGAAGCTGCGAGTATCAGTACAAGAGTCAGGATTTTAGAAAGCAAAGTTTCTAAGTTTGATAAAAAGGCGGCAACGGAAAGTACCGCGCGTAAAGCGTTTGAGACTAAAGTGAATAAAAAGTTAACTTCTGTCGATGACCTGCAAAAACAAGTTGAAAAAATTGTAAAGCAGATGGAAAAGAAGAAAAAAGGTCAGTTAGTGGATAAACGTTATGCTTTTCCATAATGAAATGAGCAGGCCTGCTTAAAACAGATTATTGTTTACTCAAATAAAAAGCCCAGTGTGAAAACTGGGCTTTTTTTGTATCAATTTTTTAAGCGAGACAGAGAAGTATTAGTCTTGATTACGCTCCTTTTGCGCGATTTCAATCTCTTTAGTTTGAATGAAATAAACCAGCTTGCGACGATCATCTTCAGGTAAGGTTTGATACTTCAATGAAACTCGATAAGACTCTTTCTCTTTGGTTAAAGGTGTCACGCTGACAATATCACAGCGAATTAAAATTGGCTTTTCACTTTTGATTGGGTGGATCAATAGATCCATTTTATCTCGAGAGTCTACCGCTTCATTTACTACAAATGAGATACCACCGCCACTTAAATTGACTAAACGTTGTGGGATAGCTCTAGTGAGTTGATCCGCATCGATGGTTTGCAGCATGAAGTTGAGTTTAGTGTTCATTGCATCAAGTGCCGAGGCAAGTAGACTGCTTTTCACGTTGATTTGGCTGATGACTTCACTAATTTGATCGTCCAGTTGTGTCAGATCCTTCATGAAGTAGTCTTCAATGTATTTTGAATCTGGATTATCTGGCAATGAGACGTTGTCTAAATCCTCTTGACCCACAATGCGATAACTGCAAGGCATTATGACATCAATTCTATAAAATAAACGTTGGTCGTTTTTCATGGTTACTCACTTCAATCTATATTAGACAGTGCTCATTCGATTAGGAATGCGATGAATTTTGGAATTGGTTATCCAGTATTTTAATTATAAAAATAGATTAGCAGAATTTAGGCCAACTGCAAGTAGAGGTGTAAGGAAAAAGGCTAGGCTTTTCCTAAACTAGATTTGGTTTTGTTTTGGGTGGTAGAACCAGAAGAGCCATATAGATTGGTTTCTGTTCGGTTTTGACCAGTTAGAATCTGTAAAGATACCTGGTTCATATTACTTAAAATTTGAATCGCCATGCCATTTGCCATATTTAGATCATGACAAGCTTGAGTAAGTTCTATGCTGCCATCAATTTTAGGCTGTAAGGTTTTAGAGATACCTGAAAAAACCTTATCTTGAGCCAATTCAAAAAAATGTTTTGATTTGTCGGGAAGGAGGTTTTGGATTGATTGGACTTGCTTGTCTATCTTGTTGGAAATTTCGTTTTTTGTTTGACTGGTTTCAATGATTGCGTTGCTATCATTTTGCTTTAAGAGTTCAGATTCGGATTCAAGAAGGGTTTTGAACTCAAGTAAAAGCGAGTTTAACTCATCAATTTGTGAGGAAAACTGATTGGTATTTAAACTCGCTAATGCTTGAGGTGCCGTCATTACTGTTAAATATTGGCCAGTAATGACTCAGATTGCATTAATTTATCAGCAATGTTTTGAGCATTGACTTGATAAGAACCATCAGAGATGGCCGCTTTTAAGCTGGCAATACGATCTGAATTATCAATGTTTACATTTTCTGTTTTTTGCTCAAGCTCACGAAGCTGAGTTAAGGTTCCCGTTAAGGTCACTTTGTCCGTTGGTGCTGCTTCTGCAGCATTATTACCAGCAGAACCGCCAGAACGTTCTTGCGTTCTAACCTGTTCTGGAGCACGTCCAGACGATACATTTGAATTTAAGTTTTTAATATCCATAGTCTTGGCCTCACACCATCAATGGTAGTTATTCTACCAATCTTTTTTGCTTTCTAATACTGTTATCGGTAGCTTCTGATATTACTTTAGTAAATATTTACGATTAATTTACGGAACCATAACTGTATTTGGAGCAATAACGATGCCTGTTACTGTTTTTTGTGAAGAAATATTTTTAATATCAACCTGTTGGTGTTCCACACCATTCTCCAATGCAATCCCTTTGGTTCGGACTTCAATGCTGCCAATTTTAGTCAGAATACTGACGTTTTGTTTCTTTAAAACCCAATAAGGGGGTTGCAGCGTGCGTAAGGTCAATACTTTATTCGGTGAAATTGCCTTCTTAGCACGCATACCAATTGCTTTCTCTACTGAGATCAGCGCATCGGTGGGTACTTTTTTATAATGCACGGCTTCTAATTTTACGTCTCCAGATTTTATAACGGCCTGCTTAAGGATTCCTTGAGTAGAAATCACCACTGGCAATTTTCCGTCAATATGGGCACTGATAAAAGTTTGCCAGGCTGGGTTATGACATTTGATTCCAAGAGTAGCACGCCCTGCTATTTTAGTGGGAGTACGATCACTTATTTCAATGTCACCCGTACAGCGGGGGAGTTGAATACGAGGATTGAGTTTTTTAAGCTGTATTTGAGGATCAATTAATTTTTGGTCAACTTTTTGCTTAAGGAACTCCATTGCTTGCAGGTGAAGACTGTCCATTGATTGATATTTATTTGGCACCTTCTCGGTTTCTAGGGCCAAAACAGGACTAGAAAACAGTATGGAGAAGCTTGTTAATAAGAAGAAACACTTTAATTTAATCATGTAGGCAGTCTATCATGAGTTTAAACGACTTTTAATAGTCCTTACGTTATAGTAGGGCTTCAAAGTGACGTTGATATGATTGATGACTATATTTTGATAGATTTATATCAGTCTTTCAATTAGTCTTTCACCGTGCAAAAAGAACAGTAAATGGCTTAAGCCAATCAATTTGAGGATAAGGTGGGGAACCATGTCTAGCTTTTTAAAAGGGGTTGATCAAAGAACGTCTCTTGCGGGGATGAACCGTATGGAGTTGTTGTTGTTCACGATTAAAGGTAAGCAACTGTTTGGTATAAACGTATTTAAGGTGAAAGAGGTGATTCGTACTCCTCCTATCTCTCCTGTTCCTAAAGCAGATCCAAGAGTGGTAGGCGTGTCAGATATTCGTGGCAATACCATGCCAATGATTGACCTTGCCAAAGCATTAGATCTTGAACCCGTTCCGGTTGATAAATATCCAGAAACTTTGACGATTGTGACTGAGTTTAATAGCTCTGTTCAGGGGTTTTTGGTAGAAGATGTGGATCGTATTGTGCATTTACGTTGGGAAGATATTTTGGCACCGCCAGATAGCTTGCAGGGAGTGAATTACCTAACGGGGATTACCCGCGCCCGTGGTCAAATCGTTGAAATTGTTGATGTTGAAAAAGTGCTATCTGAGGTTTCAGGGGTGTCTGATGAGGTTTCAGATGACTTAGCCGTCTCTATTCAGCCATCATTTAATGCTCAAGATTTCTTTGTTCTTGGTGCGGACGATTCAACGGTAGCAAGAAGTAAGTTGAAGAGTATTTTGGATAAGTTAGGTATTAGAAGTAAGATCGTAAATAACGGCAAAATTGCTTTAGATCTGTTGAATAAGTGGGCGGATGAAGCGGATTCAGGAATGGGCGATCCGGTGAGTGATCGTGTATTTATGGTGATTTCTGATATTGAAATGCCAGAAATGGATGGTTACACCTTAACAACCAGTATTCGTAAAGATGATCGCTTGAAGGATCTATATGTGGTATTGAACTCATCTTTAAGTGGTGGCTTTAATGACACCTTAACTGATAAGGTTGGTGCAAATGTTTTTGTATCGAAATGGCACGGTGAAGAGTTGGCTAAAGCAATTGTTGACCGAATTAATGTTATTGGTGATAAATAAGGTCTGAAAGGCTTTATTAGGAACAAATGAGGAAGCTATGGTAATAGGTCGGCAGTTTTTTTTGTTTGCATTGGGTTTGGTTGGAAGTAGTGCTGTATATGCTCAAGCTTTTGATAAGAGTTCATTCTTGCTTGCTGAAGCTAATGTTCAGTGCATGACTGTGCAATGTATTTCTGCTCAATCAGCGACTGAAAAACGTCCTGTTGCACCTCAAAAAAAGAAGCCTGCCAGTACAGAGTCTCAATTTGATGTTGATAATAACTGTGTGACGGTGACAGGGACGGCTTCTTCAGAAAATGTCGATGAAGCGTTTGCTCGTCAAATGGCGATTCGTAATGGTTTGAATTTTGCCACCTTAAATAATAATGTCACTATTTCTTCTGACCATTCAATTGAAAATTTCCAATTAACTCGCGATGCAACCCGTTTTACTTCTAGTAGTAAGGTAGAAAGTTACAAAATTCTGAAAGAGGGGTTTGAAGAAGCCTTTGATGCCTATGGTGAGGAAAAGACACGTCCATTAAACTATCAAGTAAAAATGGAAGTGTGTCTGACTGAAAACCCGAAGGTTTGTGAAAATTTATCGGGTAACTATTATCAACCTCGATTAGTGGTTGCTCCTTTAGCCGTCGCTAAAAATTATCAAACGCGTGATATTTCTAATTTGATTGCAGGTTATCAAACAGAGCTTAATCGACGTTTAGTAGGCTCGGGGTATCGCAATATAACGGTATTAAATCAGTCCCCAGCAATTGATGAGCAGGTGGGTATTTATCCAAATACCTCAAAGCAAGTATTAGAACCGATTCGCGATAAAACGGGTGCGCAGTATATGTTAATGAGTGTATTACGTTCAGCCTCTTCCCATGTTGAGGGTGGTAAGTATTTAAATCCGGTTAAACATTTTTATAATTTACCGGTTGAAAAGGATGCTCGTTATCTTGAGGTGGATTGGTATTTGGTGGATTTGATGAAAAATACCGTGATTCACCAACAGCGTAAAGGCTTTGATATTAAAGGTGATGTTCGTGTTGGACGTGACCGACCATTTGGAAGTAACGCCTTTTTTGCAACCGACACAGGTATGGCTTTTCATGCGTTATTAACCGAGCAGGTTCGTGATGTTGGAAAGGCGCTTAAATGTAAAGAGCTGAACACCCAGATTATTGATGTGCGCGGTGACGATTATGTGATCTACCTTAATGCGGATTCGGGCGCTAAAGTTGGTGACGAGTTAGCGGTGTATCAACGAATAGGCCGTTCGGTTCAATTTCAAGGCATTGATTTAGGTAGTGATGAAGTGCCAACCGCCTTTATTAAAATTAAGCGAATTTTGCCACGTTTTGCCGTAGCGGAATTAGTTGCCAAGAAAGGCGTGATTCAACTGGGTGATACGGTCAAGGCTTGGTAAGTCACGATGAGACCTTTGCACGAGTGAATGCACGAATAAAAATGGTTAAAATTCACTAGTTTTTCAACAAAAATCTGGTGAATTTTAACCATTTTTATTCGTG
>JAYENR010000162.1:0-9758 GCA_034722175.1 Pseudomonadota bacterium
TCTTGCACAACCTCATAGAAACGCACAGCCATTTGATTGACCAGTTCTTGAAATAGTTTTTGATCAATTTCTGAAGCAGAACGGAATGGCGATCCCATATCTTTACTCACGCCCGTTTTATAGATATTTACCCCCACCCCAACTTTATCCATAATGCCAGAGACATCAGCCGTAATCGAAATGACACCAACTGAACCGGTTACCGTGGTTGGATGCGCTTGAATATGATCCCCTGCCATCGCAAGATAATAACCACCCGAAGCCGCGACATCCATCATCTGAATATAGACTTTTTTCTCAGTACGTTCTTTAAATGTCTTTAACTCATGATACAAAATATCACTGACCGTCACGCCACCCCCCGGCGTATTAATTTTGATTAACACTGTTTTGATCTGCTCGTCTTTCTCTGCCTTTTTCAACTGCATCAAAAACGAATCCATTGAACTCGGAGCTTGGCTCAATAAACCTTTTTTAGGTTGATCATCAAGTTTGCCTGAGACATTAATTAACAGTACCTTCGCTTTAGCACCTTCAACCTCTTGTACCACCTGCTCTTTAAACGGCTTGTTATAAGAAGGGGCTAGATTGATATTGGCACAACCGTTTAAAACAAGCAGACTCAAGGCTATTCCGACCAGGCCTGTTGACTTTAAAAAAGACGTTTTAAATGGCATTTAAACTTTAACCTCGTTTACAAGTTCCTTACCGTGAATAAAAGCCTGAATATTCTCAACCGTGGTTTCAGCAATATGGCTCAAAGCCTCTTCAGTGAAATAAGCCTGATGACCGGTAATCAAGACATTCGGAAAGGTCACCAACCGCTCAAATTGATCATCATGAATAATTTCGCAAGAGTGGTCTTCAAAAAACAGTGCCCCCTCCTTTTCGTAGACGTCCATGCCTAAATAACCCACTTGTTTAGATTTTAACCCCTCAATCAATGCAGAGGCATCCATCAAGGCTCCACGTCCGGTATTAATTAACATCACACCTTTTTTCATTTTGGCGATGCTATCCGCATTGATAATGTGTGTGGTTTCTGATGTTAAAGGGCAGTGTAAGCTGATGATATCCGACTCACTCCAAATGGCTTGCAACTCAACCTGCTCAATACCTAACTCTTTACAAGTTTCGCACTCATAAGGATCGTAAACTAAAACACGACAACCAAATGCGTTAAGCATTTTGCCCACCAAACGCCCGATTCGACCGGCACCGATAATCCCTACGGTTTTGCCGTGCATATCAAACCCCAACATACCATTTAAAGAGAAATTACCTTCTCTTACTCGATTATAAGCTCGGTACAATTTACGATTCAATGCCAACATCAAACCCAGGGTGTGTTCGGCAACGGCGTAAGGAGAATAGGCTGGTACATTGACCACCTTAATACCCAATTTCTGTGCAGCCTCTAAATCGACATTGTTAAAGCCTGCACACCTTAATGCAATAAGTTTAGTACCACCTTCTGCTAATAGTTTTAACACTTTGGCATCCAAGCGATCATTTACAAAAGCACTCACCACCTCTGCACCTTGGGCATAAGCAATCGTGTTTAAGTCCAATGGCACCTCTAAATACAAGTGTTGCCAATCAGCATTAAATACTCGGCACAGAGTCTGTTTATCATATGGTTTACTGCTATAAGCTACAACTTTCATTCGCAACCTCGAGGATATTGTTCAGGGCTAATAATCACGGCTTGATTTCGTCCATTTTGTTTGGCTTCATAGAGTGCTTTATCTGCAATGCGATACAAACACGTAATCGTATCGACATCTTTTACTTTAGCAGAGAACACACCGATTGAGATCGTAATATACTTCTCAGGTGCCTCTGTTGCATGCACAATTTGTAACGCTTCAATTTCATTTTTAAGTTGTGCAACCCATTCACTGGTCTCTTTTGGACGCTCAGACACCAACAGACCACCAAACTCTTCACCCCCTAAACGAAACACCAAATCGTCTTGACGTTTGATATAACTGTGCACCGCTTGCGCAACCTGATACAGAACTTTATCACCTTCCTGGTGACCAAATTGATCGTTATACAGTTTGAAATGATCAATATCTAAAATAAAAAAGGTTAGATAGAGATCCGTTCCTTCTAACTCTTTAACTCTGCTATCCAACACTTCTTGAAAATAGTGACGGTTATAAACTTCCGTTAAACTGTCCGTGGTTGAAAGCCGTCTAAGTTCTTGTGTGTAATTCAACTCTTTAGCGCGTTGAAGCCCTATCTGTCGATTCATGTCACGATTTGCCACGTCCGCAATCACAGCTAAGGCAGTTCCTAACAACAAAGCGACCGTCAAGCGAGCAAAACTGAGTTCAGACCAATCTCCCCCATCCCATTGTCCAATACCGTTATAGGCCATGCTTAACAACACAAAATAAAACAGAGTTAAGTAGGCTAGTGCATCGCGCCAACCTACAAAAGCGACAAAGACAAATGGCGCAAAAAACAACCACACTAAACCAAATTCTTGATTCTGATTGAAGGCAGCAAAAATCGGTAGAAAAATCAGAATAACGGATGTCGCGATGTGACCAACCAAACCTGCACGCTTGGTTTGATTAAGACGATACAGTAAGCCTAATAAAACCATGACACCGATCAAGTTAAGGATCGCAATCTGAAGCTGCTCGGTTATAAAAAGGTGAAAAACTGCAAAACCAACCACAATCAGTGTGATCACAACCAAAATAGCCGCAAGAAGTAAAACTCGGAAAGCATCATAAGGATTTGCAGTTAGATCCTCTAGGTTGATAAACAAAGATTGCAAGTCAGCCTTAAATTTATATAAGGAATCTTCCATTTATTTCCTCCTTCAGCACAGTTATACGGCTTGGATAGAAGTCAAACTCTTGTCCAAGAGGACAAGCGAAAAATACTTAACTCTTTGACTTCAGTATACGATGATTAACCAAACATAAAAACGCCAAAAAAGACTCAAGAATCATTGAATTTAATGAGGTTAACTTAATCCTGAATAAAACATAAAAATAAAAACCCGATTGAAGTGCAAAGTAGCCAAAGCTAATCGACACCGCAACCGGGTTATTTCATTCAGACTTAATTAAAAATAATGGGGCTGTCCTAGATTAACTAAATAGTCGTGGAATGTCGTACCTAAAAAATAAGTGTAAGCCCCAAAAATGACAAGTGCACCTAATTAGCTGGGGACTTAGCCAACTGATCAGGTGCACTTAAATTTAATTCAACTTGTAATATTAACGATAATAGTAAGGTTGCCCGTAATATGGGTTGTATTGCTGTTGCTGCTGTGGGGCTACTTGACCTCTTTGAGGTGCCTGCTGTTGCGGAGCCGCTTGCTGTGGAGCTTGCTGCATATTAGGCTGGTAGTTAGGTGCATAACCTTGATTACTGTAATAGGGCTGCGGTTGATAAGGATTACCATAATAAGGCTGTGGTGGGTAATACGGATTACCGTAATAAGGACGGTTGTAATTATTCCAACCATTGTTGTTCCAGCCGTCACCCCAAAAATCATCACCAAACATCTCTTCCATCCAGTACATTGGTGTCCATTCTGGCCAATCGTTATAACCATCACCGTTATTATTGTTCCACGGTCCGTTATCACCAAACCAGTTTGCAGATGCTTGAGTGGCTCCGAAAGCAAATACACTTGCCATTGCGACTGTTAAAAGCTGTTTCTTCATGTTATTCCTCTTTGATTTTTATTATTGTGAACCCATTCATTGTACGACTATTCACTTAAAGCAAAACCAAAAGAAATTTATCCTATATAAGCAATTTTCATAATAAATATAAGAGCTTATTAATACCAGGCCTGTTCGGTTTATTAAAAGCCAATAAAAAAGCCTCATAAAATGAGGCTTTCAGCAGGCTAAATAACAAGACAGATATTACAAACTACGTGCCTTGATATAAGCGTGTTCAGAGACTTCTGTCCACTTCACAACTTGATCACGGAAGGCTTTTTGCGACTTCCAAACCTTAGCAGACAAAGCATCTTTAGCCGCATCTTCTTCCACCACCTCAGCCGCAATGGTTTTAAGCTCTTTCAACACCGAATCAGGGAAGTGACGCAACTCTACACCATGCTTGGTAATTAAGGTCTGCAACGCTTGCTGGTTACGAGCGGTATATTCAGACAACATATCCGCATTGGCAACTTTAATCGCGTTACGCACAATACTTTGTAAATCAGCGGGCAGCTCATTAAAGGCCGCTTCGTTAATCATGCACTCCATCGTTGTACCTGGCTCATGCCAACCTGGTGTGTAGTAATATTTAGCCGCTTTATAAAAACCGAAAGCTAAATCATTATAAGGCCCAACCCACTCAGTGGCATCCAACGCACCCGACTGCATCGCTGGGAACAGCTCTCCACCCGGTAAAGTCACTGGAATTCCACCTGCACGTTTCAGCACTTCTCCACCTAAACCTGGAATACGCATCTTCAGACCTTTAAGGTCATTCAAACTGTTGATCTCTTTATTGAACCAACCGCCCATTTGAGTACCTGAATTTCCACCTGGATTTGGAATCAATCCGAACGGTTTATAGGCCTCTTCCCATAACTCCATTCCGCCACCGTAATACAACCAAGCGTTCATTTCATTGGCGGTTAAACCAAATGGAACAGATGAGAAAAATGCCGCTGAAGGGATCTTACCTTTCCAGTAGTAAGCACCAGCATGACCCAATTGAGCATTACCACGAGACACGGCATCAAATACTTCAAACGCACCCACTAATTCGCCAGCACCGTAAACCTTAACGTTGATACGCCCACCAGACATTTCCGTAATCAGTTCGGCAATTTTATTAGCTCCCGTTCCCAAACCTGGAAAATTCTTAGGCCAAGTCGTGACCATTTTCCATTCAAAGGTTTTTTGCGGTTCAGCCGAACCTGCTGGCATCGGTGCTTCATCTTTACCACAAGCCGTTAAAGCCGTCGCTGCGGTTGCTCCAGCAATAGCACCAATAAAATCTCTACGTTTCATAGTTGTTCTCTTCTGTTTTTTCGTAATAACTCACCATTCTATGCAAAACCTCGCATCGAATAAACAGTTTTTAAATGAACAGGCCTGCTAAGTTTGATTTCAGGCATAAAAAATCCCGAACTCAGTCGGGATTCTGATTAAGCAATCGTTAGCTTAAAAATGCTCTCTTGGATTAAATGGCATTAACTCCGCCATCTTTTCATACAAGGCTTTCTGCTCATCGGTTTCCGCAGCAGGCGTATGAATCTGAATATTGACATACTGATTCCCCGGCTCACGCCCTAAACCGCGACCTTTAATACGCAACTTAGCCCCCGTCTGCGTACCTGGCGCAATCGACATTTTGATTGCGCCTTTAATAGTCGGAATCTCAACCTTTGCACCCAATGCCGCCTCCCAAGGTGTGATCGGTAGGTCAACATAGACATCTTTGTCTTCAATAGTAAAACGTGGATCACTCTGCAAGTTGATCTCAATAATCACATCACCATTTGGCCCGCCATTAAAGCCGCTAAAGCCTTTCTCTTTTACACGAATTTTTTGACCTTTAGTGACACCCGCTGGAATACGCACTTTAATTGGCGAGGTTTCATAGGAGTGGCTACTGGTTCTTGAATCGCCCTTTTGAACATTGATGGTTCTTTCGGCACCTTCAATCGCTTCTTGTAAAGTGACCATCACTTTAACAACCTGATCTTCCCCTTTATGAGGACGAGCTTGTTGATGTCCGTGCCCACCAAAGCCACCTTGACCGCCGCCACCAAACATGTCACCAAAAATATCGCCAAAGTCCCCACCTTGGAAACCGCCACCAAAGCCACCCGCACCGCGTTGTTCATAATCCGCACCGTACTGATCATACATCGTACGTTTTTCAGGATCGCCTAAGGTCTCGTAAGCTTCGCTGATCTCTTTAAACTTGGCTTCATCGCCCGTTGGCTTATCTGGGTGATGTTTTGCCGCCAAGCGACGATAAGCCTTTTTAATGTCCGCTTCATTAGCAGAACGGCTGACACCTAAAATGCCGTAATAATCTTTACTCATGGTTATTTTTCTCAGCTAAATTCATTTAATGCCTGATAGATAGTGCCAAGCATAGCCGTTTTCAAGTTTTAACGGACAATAAATTTGAAAAATTCAAACCAACCAGGCCTGTTCAGCCTCTTTTAACCATTTAATAAAACTTATAAAGCTCATGACTCTCTATTTCAGTACCAAAACACAAACCCTATAGAGTAAATGTAAATAAGTTACATTTATTATTGACTCCCCCTCTAAAATCATTACCATAGAGTTAATGTAAATAAATTACATTTTATAAAGGATGAATTAAAATGAACACACTAATTAAAACAATCGCTACTCCAGTATTTGCCGCTTCGCTTGCTCTGAGCCCTTTTGCAGCGACCGCAGGATTTGATATGAGTGCTATCTCTGCACAACAAGAGTCAAGTGCACAGATGCAAGAGCGTATGGATCAGATGGCTAGCAATATGGATCGCACCCAAGCGATGCAAGAGAACATGCAGAAAATGAACGATAACGTAGAAACCATGCAAATGATGCAAGAGCGACTACAAACTCAAACAATGACTCAGTTACAGACTCGTACTCAAGAACAACTAGACGTACAAACAGGTAAAGAAGATAGCACTGAAACACCTGTTGAAAACGAAACAACAGAAGCACCTACTGAAGAAACCGTTGCGGATGCGTCTAGCGTTGAGACTGAACCAGCAGAATAAACAACCTTAAAATAAACGGTTAGTTTCCAATCCGTGATGTATGACATCACGGATTTTTGTCGTATTAGAAGAACTCAAATAAAACTTATTAAGCCCTTGATTAAACTAAATAAGTTAAAATAACAGATACACGGACGTAAAGGATTAAAAATGCCAGTTTTACCTGCAAAACTTGCTCTAATCACCCTGTTTACAGGCCTAACGGGTTTAGCTCAAGCCAGTGACGAGATGACAGCTAAGATTTCAACAGGCCTGTTCTATTCAAGCGGTCAGAGTGACACCATCGATACCGATGATGCGACCACTAACTCGATCCCTTTTATGGTTTCGCTTAAACAAGGTGACTTCTCGTTTGGCCTGTCTACCGCTTACATCTCGGTAGACAGTGACAACTTTAATACCAAAGGCATAGGAGATACCACGGCTTCTATCGGTTACGACCTCACAGAAAATCCTTGGCTAACGGTAAAGTTAAAACACAAGTTTGCGACGGGTGATGAAACAGAGGGCTTAAGCACAGGTAAAAGCGATACCTCTGTGCAACTCGATTACTTCTACCCAGTCAAAAGCAATACCTCACTGTTTGCCAATGTAGGACACAAATTTGTCGGTAAAGTCAGCGGTGTTGCGATGCAAGATACTAATTACGGATCGATTGGTTCAGGTTATATTTTTTCTAGTAAAACCAATATCGGTGTCTCTTTAGATTACCGTCAATCGGTATTTAGTGATTTAGATGACCAAGTGGGTGCATCCGTATTTCTAAGCCGTCCAATCACTAAAACTTACAGCCTTTCAGGTTTCGGAAGTTACGACAATACTCAGACCATCAGCACTGGCCTAACCGTTACAGCAAAATTTTAAGTATAGACTATGACTCAAGACCTCAACACTCCAGCAAAGAAAGAAGCCATTCTTACCAAGGCGTTAACTAAGATTTTAAAGCCATTGGTGCGTCTATTAATCCATCAAAATATTACCTATATTGGATTATTAAACATGCTTAAAAAAACCTATGTTGAGGTTGCTGAAGAATCCTTTAGCATTGAAGGAAAACGCATGACAGACAGTCGTATCAGTCTGTTAACGGGTGTGCATCGTGGCGAAGTGAAACACATTCGTACCGAGGTTTTGAGTCAGCCAAGTGAAAAAGAGATCAAAGCAGGCTTAAGTGCACAATTGATGTCTATCTGGGCAGGTCACCAGGCCTACCTAAATGAAAATAACGAACCACAAGCGCTTTATCGTTGTGTGCAGGATGGTTCGCCCTCTTTTGAAAAGTTGGTGTTATCCGTGTCTAAAGATAAACACCCTCGCTCTATCTTGGATGACTGGCTACATCAAGGTTTGGTCAAGCTGGTTGTAGAGGACAATAAAGAGTTTGTTGTATTAACTGAAAAGGGTTATGTGCCTGAAGCAGACTTTGAAGAAAAGCTGTTTTTTGCTGGAAAAAATATCGGAGATCATCTTGCCGTGGTTGCCCACAATTTAGAAAATCAAACCCCTTCCATGTTTGACCGAGCGGTCTATTATCAACATTTAAGTGAAGAGTCAGTAAAGACCATTGAAGAAGCCTCAAAAGAGAAAATGATTGCTGCGTTAACCGAACTTAACCAACTTGCAAGCCAACTTCAAATCCAAGACAAACAAGTTGAAGATGCCTCTCACTGTATGCATATTGGGGCTTATTTTCACCATAAAAATGAACAGCCGAGTACTAAATTGTGAAGTTGAATTTAACCAGCAAAGTGAACGCATTGCGCACCATTTGGGTTTCTGTTTTTGCGGCTTTTTTATTTTTGAGTGCGGTGCAAACTCAGGCTGAACAGCAGGTCGCTGCCAATGCTGGTTTTGGTGGTACTGGCTTTATTATCGAAGATCCAACCAGCGGTTTTGGCGGAACAGGTCGTGCCTCTTCTGGATTTGGTGGCACGGGTGTCATCGGCACCATTACCGAGTTCGGCAGCATTTGGGTCAATGGTATCGAAATCGGATATGGCGATTTAAGCCAAATTACCTCCGATTTAAAAACTAAAGATACATTGAAGTTAGGGCAACAGGTTATTTTAGAAACCATGCCAAACGACGACAAAGCCTTAACCAAACAGATTCATATCTACTACCCTGTTGCAGGTCAGATCACCTCTATTGCAAAAGACCGTTTGGTGATCAACGATGAACATGCGGTGAAGTTTGATAAGCAAACTCATTTGGATGAATCCTTGACATTGGAAGAGGGCAATTATATTGCTGTAAACGGTTACCAAACCGAGCAAGGCCACTGGCAAGCCACACGTTTAAACCTCAACTCAGAGCAGAAAACGTTTTACCACCCCTTGCCAACCAAAGGCTTCTCAAATGAGATTAAAAAAGTCGTGATTGAGAGCAGTATAAAGCAGCTTTCTAAGTGGAAAAACTTGTCGTCTCATACACTCATAGGTCAAAGTCTAAAGGGTGAACGCATCATGCTAGAAGGGGCTTGGGAGAATGGGCAGATGATTCCTGAGAAGATATCACCCTACTCAGAGATAATGCAATCGATGAGTATGAAGCCACAAGTCATACCAACCGCACCCAACAATCACGAGATGCAAAGCTTAAAAGATCAACAATCTCAATTTGAGATGATGCAGCTACAACGTGATCAAAGTACGAACCTGAAAGATCAAGTTGAGCAGATTCAACAACTGCAAGATTTACAAGAGATCAAAGGTCAGTTTGATCAAATGCAAAATATGAGAGGGCCTCTGCCTCATTAGAGTGAATTTCATTTAAGCACTCTGAGAGTCACCTTTGTATTACAGCGAAGATCTAACTTAGTGTAAAACCACCAGGCCTGTTGGATTTATTTGCAAAGTTTAAAACCAAAAAAAACCGCTCAATGAAGTGACCCCCAAATGTTGGACACCAACCTTGGGGGTTTTTTCATGTCCAAATACAATCGAGAATTTAAACTGGCGATTGCCAAGCAATACCTCTGTCATGAATCCAGTCGTTCGATTTCCAA
>JAYENR010000163.1:0-9695 GCA_034722175.1 Pseudomonadota bacterium
AGTATATTGAGTATTACAATACAAAACGAATCAAGGTGAAACTAAAAGGCCTGACTCCGATAGAATATCGAAATCAGGCCTTAGGTGCCACTTAACTAAAATGTCCAACTTATTGGGGTCACTTCACTTAACAAATTAAGTGCGGGTTTTTTTGTTTCTAGAGTTTCTTTTTTTAAGTGCCTCGAAAGTTATTATCGAATAATAAGTTAAATTCATAAATATGATATAAAACGATAAGATAACTTTCGTATTGTATTTGTCTGTTCTGAGATACAATGATTCTTCTTATTTAAATGGTGGTGAGACCGCTTGTAGCATGGTCAATGTAAACTCTTCGTTAAAATTATTAACCAATAATCGTGCGCTGGTGCGTTGGGCAACAATATTATTTTTAATATTACTAGCTTGGCAAGTTGGGCGTAGTGGTAGTTTGATGCTACAAAGCTCAAATATTCCTCTCCTTCCCGTTCTTACTCAAGCAAAACAATCAGAGCAAACGGTTCAAGGTGAACATTCTTATTTGATGGGCAAGCCTGATCTAAGGTCCTTAAAAACATCCGCGTCTACAATGTCAGCAGAATCCATATCAGAGATTGCAAATACACGTCTAAAACTTAAGTTAATCGGTGTGATTGATCTTGAGGGGGCTGGGGTAGCGATTATTCAATCATCAGGTAGTAATTTAGTGGTGGGTGAAGGGGAAGAAATTGTAAAAGGTGTTGATCTTATCGAGGTTTATTCCGATCAAGTGATTATCTCTCATCGTGGTAAACGTGAAAAACTTATGATGGAAGAAGCGACTAAAGGTTTGATTGAACAACGTTCAGAGGAGACTTCTTCGACTCCACAATCAAGACTTTCTGTAGAAGACTCTCAAGCTTTAAAGGAGATTGGTGATTCATTAAGAAAAAGTCCCATCTCAATCTCAAAATACGTTCGTTTTAAACCAATTGGTAAAAACGGAGATTGGTCTGCGGTAAAGGTTTGGCCAAAGTCGAATGCTGAGTTATTTCATAGCCTTGGTTTGAAGTCGGGCGATTTAGTTAAGTCTGTTAATGGTAGAACAATCCAAGAGATGTCTCAAGAACCTAGTTTATGGCAGGCATTTTTAAATGAATCTCAGTTTGAGTTAACGGTTGAACGACAGGGTAAAATAGTCAGTCTTTCAGTAGATTTGAATTAGTATAATTTGTGTTTAAAGTCGAATAGCGGCGTGGAAAATTGGAAACAATATGAAAAATGTTAAGTCAATATTACGAACTTGGAGTTTTGCTGGATTAGTATCGCTTTCCAGTTTGATGCTCTCTTCAAATGTCGCTATGGCCGGAGAGGGTCTAAAACAAAATTTTAAGCAGGCGGATATTTCGACGGTGATTGAGGCGGTTGCCAAGGTGACGGGTCATAATTTTGTAATAGACCCAAGAGTTAAAGGTAAGGTGACATTGATTGCTCCAGAATCCATGAGTGAAGATGCCTTATATCAAACTCTGCTGACGATTTTGAATGTGCATGGCTATACTGCTGTTCCAGGTGATAATGTTATTAAAGTTGTGCCAGCTAATCTAGCACGAGATCAGCTCCCATACCGCGCTAAAAGTGAAGATGGAAATGAGTCCTGGGTATCTGAGGTGATTACCGTTAAAAACGTCGCGGCTTCAAAGTTAGTGGCGGTTTTAAGACCGTTAGTTGCCAGAGAGGGGCACTTGGTTGCCTTGGCTGAAAGCAATAAGTTAATTGTTACCGATACCATCGCCAATATTCAGCGTATTAAGAGTGTGTTACGTCGTGTTGATGTCGACACACAAAGCGGTTATGAGATTATTGAACTGCAAAACGCATCTGCCGAAGAGGTGGCTAAAACATTACGTAATGTCATGCCTAAAGGAACGGGGACCACTGTTAAGGTCAGTTATGACGAGCGTTCGAATCGTGTCATTTTAGTGGGTGATAAAGCTAAAAGAGTGATGATGCGTACCTTGGTTGCCGAGCTGGATGTTAAGGTGCCGACTCAAGGCCGTGTACAGGTTATTTATTTACGTTATGCCAAAGCGGTGGATTTAGTTCCGGTTTTACAGAAGTTAGCAACCAACCGTTCATTGCTGGCTTCAAGCAGTGAGGATGCGGCTCCTGGCGTAACAGCAGCACTGGTATCGAAAGATAAACCTAAAACGGTTACAAAAGATATCTCCCCATCGTTAGACAATAAAGGCTTACAAGAGCGCATTAGTATTGAAGCAGATGAGCGTATGAATGCCTTGGTTATTAGCGCACCACCATCCATGGTCAGTGCATTAAAAGATGTGGTTAAGCAGTTAGATATTCGTCGCGCACAGGTATTAATTGAAGCAATCTTGGTTGAAGTGTCTGAATCTAAAGCGGCTGAGTTAGGTGTTGAATGGGGGGCTAATGGACCTAATGGCGCAGGTTTAATTAATTTTACCGGTACGATTCCCGCTTTATTGAGTGGCGACATTGCAACACAGGCGGCAGCAATTGGCCGAGGCGTGACTACCGGACTTGGTGAAGTCGGAGATAATGGTTATGGTTGGGGGGCATTAATTCGTGCTTTAAATGGAGATACAAACTCTAATGTATTGGCCACACCTTCAATACTAACACTTGATAATGAAGAAGCTGAGATTGTGGTCGGGCGTGAAGTGCCATTTCAAACGGGTAGTTATACCAGTACGACAACTACGGTCAGCAACCCTTTCAGTACCATTGAACGTAAAAATGTAGGTTTAAAGTTAAAGGTAAAACCTCAGATTAATGAAGGTGATGAAATCTATCTAGATATTGATCAGGAAGTGTCAGACGTATTGCCTAAGGGTGAAGCAGTTGATATTCAAACCACGAAACGCCAGATTAAAACCCGTGTCATTGTCGGGGATGGCAAAGTCATTGTTCTGGGTGGCTTGATTGATGAAAGAGAAGTCGAAGTGGTTTCAAAGGTGCCTGGGTTGGGTGATATTCCGGGCTTGGGTGCTTTATTTCGTTCTAAAACAAATGAACGTGAAAAGGTAAATTTGATGATCTTCTTACGTCCTGTGATTGTGCGTGACAATGCTCAAAGTGATTATTACAGCCGTAAAAAATACTCATTGATGCAACGAGATCAAGATCATATGTTACAGAAGTATGATTCTGGCATGTTACATGGTTTACGTCCACGCTTGCCAACCATTGAACAGTGGCAAAAAGGTGAGCCATCTACCCCTATTGGTGTTCAACCAGAGGCAAAAGAAGAGCCGTTAGACGTTTCTGAAAAAGCAAAAGAAGAAGCAGAGTCTCAAACCTATATAGTGAGCCCTGAAGTGGATGAGTTGTTGGACCTATGAACATAGAGCTATCCTTTTCATTTTGCCGTAATAATGAAGTGGTGTTAACCACTTTAGATAATGGTCAGGCGGGGGTGTTTTATACTCAAAAAACGCCTGCAGCTGCGTTATTGGAATTACAACGTCAGATTCAACAGACAGAAACCGCAGATCGATCTGAAGTTGTGTTTCAGCAGTTACCTGAACGGGAGTTTGAACGTAAAATTCAAACTGCCTTTTCAGGAACAGCACAGACATCCATGTCGGCAATGGACGATTTTGAAAGTGAAGACCTGGCTACGGTTGTTGCAGAGTTAGGCGAACCAGAAGACCTGTTAGACAGTGCTGATGATGCCCCGGTAATTAAACTATTAAACGCCATTTTGGCAGAAGCTATTCGTGCCAATGCCTCTGATGTTCATATTGAACCCTTTGAAAATCAATTACGTATTCGTTTTCGTGTAGATGGTCGTTTAAATACCGTATTAACGCCTAAACCTGGTATCGGCAGTATGTTGGTGTCGCGTATTAAGGTTATGGCGCGTTTGGATATCGCTGAAAAACGCCTGCCGCAAGATGGTCGTATCGCTTTAAAGCTCGGTGGACGTGCAGTGGATTTACGTGTTTCAACCATACCGTCGAGTTTTGGTGAACGGGTGGTGATGCGTCTTCTGGATAAAAGTGCAGGGCGTTTAAATCTTCAGCAGTTAGGGTTGGATGGCTCAACATTAGAAGACATTCAAAAAGTTTTAGATAAACCGCACGGTATTTTCTTGGTCACTGGGCCAACGGGTTCTGGTAAAACGACCACACTGTATGCAGGTTTGAGCCGTTTGAATGATACTCAACGTAATATTATGACGGTGGAAGATCCGGTGGAATATCACATTGATGGTATCAGCCAGACTCAGGTTAATAGTAAGGCTAATATGACCTTTGCAAAAGGGTTACGAGCGATTCTTCGTCAAGATCCGGATGTAGTGATGATCGGTGAGATTCGTGATATGGAGACCGCCGAGATTGCGGTTCAAGCTTCTTTAACTGGGCATTTGGTGTTATCTACTCTTCACACCAATACCGCCGTGGGAGCCATCACCCGTTTACGTGATATGGGAATTGAGCCATTTCTGTTATCCTCAAGTTTGGTAGGTGTGTTAGCGCAACGTTTAGTGAGGAGCTTATGTCCTCACTGTAAGCAAGCACATCAAGCAGATAAAATTGAGTGTGCTACTTTGGACGTTGAGCAGGCCACCATCTATCAGGCGGTAGGGTGTGATCAGTGCCAACATACTGGTTATCAAGGTCGAATGGGGTTGTATGAAATGGTTGTGGTGGATGACGAAGTCCGCCGGATGATTCACTCTAATGCGTCAGAACCTGAGATTGAACGCCATGTTCGTGGTGAATCACAGTCACTATTACAAAGCGGTTTAGCTAAGGTGTTAAGCGGCGAAACCAGTTTAGAAGAAGTATTACGTGTCACTCAAAACTAAGAGCTGACAGAGAAGACTATGGCAGCGTTTGAATATAAAGCATTGACGGTTACTGGTCAGATCAAAAAAGGTCTGATGGAGGGGGATTCTGAAAGACAGGTTCGCCAACAGTTACGTGAGCAAAATTTAACTCCGGTTGAATTAAAGTCGATTGAACAGAAAAAAAATTCTGCTAATACTTTATCTAAAGTGAGCTTGTTTACCCCTAAAATTCAAACCTCTGATTTAGCTTTAGCTACTCGTCAATTGTTCACTTTGCTTGATGCAGGCACGCCGTTAACTCAAACACTTCAGTCAATTTCACAGCAAGCGGAATCCAAAATGATGCAACGGTTTTTGGCCAGTTTGCATACGCGAGTTTCTGAAGGGTATTCCTTAGCTCAAGCGTTAGAGATGGCACCTTACCAAGTCAGTGAAGATTTTATCGCGACCATTCGTGCCGGTGAAGAGAGTGGTCACCTAGATAAGGTATTGTCGCGTTTGGCCGATGCGATTGAGCAACAAGATCAGTTACACAAAAAAATGAAAACGGCACTGATTTATCCAATTTTAATGGTGGTGGTAGCGGTTATTATTGTATTTTTCTTAATGATTTTTGTGGTGCCTAAGGTTGTCGGTGTGTTTGATAATATGCAACAAGCGTTGCCGCCTCTGACACAAGGTATGTTAACCATTAGTGAGTTTGTGCAAGCACAATGGGGTACCTTGATTGTGTTAATGGTTTTGATTTGGGCTGGGTTTAAGTTGTTGATGCGTCAGCCCAAATGGCGCTTTAAAGTTCATCAATTGTTAATGCGAACGCCAGCGGTCAAGCGATTTTTAATCTATGCCGCCACTGCTCGTTGGTCGCGTACCGTAGGGGTATTGCTTTCCAGTGGGGTTACCGCTACTGATGCACTTAAGATTTCTGCAGAAGTGATGAGTTTAGACCCAATGAAACAAGCTGTGGAAGAGATGGTGGTTAAGGTGCGTGAAGGTAAAAAAATCAGTGTCTCCATGCAGCAGGCGGGCTTTTTCCCACCGTTATTACTGAATCTGGTGCAAACCGGTGAAGGGGGTGGTGAGCTGGATAATATGCTACTAAAAGGGGCAACGCACTACGAACAAGAAGTTGAAAATGCCGCCAATACCTTAGTCAGTGTTTTGGAGCCCGCACTGATTATTGTGATGGGGGGCGTGGTCTTAACCATTGTTTTGGCGATTATGATGCCGATTTTTGAAATGAATCAGATGGTTGGTTAACAGCAAAACCACCCCTATATAGATATATACAGAATTTGAGTTTAGGAGAAAATAACGTGAAGTTAGCAACAATACAACAGAAACGAAATGGTAAACAGTCTGGTTTTACCCTGATTGAATTAATGGTCGTGGTGGTTATTTTGGCGGTATTAGCGGCATTTGTGGCCCCTAAGTTAATGGATCGACCTGATGAAGCCCGTTTAGTCAAAGCCAAGCAAGATATCAGTGCGATCTCTTCAGCACTGCAACTCTATAAGCTGGATAACTTTGTTTACCCAACCACCGATCAAGGAATTGAAGCCTTGGTGACAGAACCAACTGATGACCCACAACCAAAACATTGGAAACAATATTTAGAGCAGATGCCAACGGATCCTTGGGGCAATCCTTACCTATACTTAAGCCCGGGTGAACACGGTGATTTTGATCTGTTTACTTACGGTGCGGATGGCCAAGAAGGCGGTGAAGGTGTAAGTGCCACGATCGGAAACTGGACAGCTAAATAGATTGTTTTTTCATGACTAAAATACTTACCAGGCCTGTTCAGCGTCAATTGGGGTTTACCTTAATTGAGCTAATGGTGGTGATGATGATTATTTCAGTGGTGGTCTCAGTCGGCATGATCTCAATGGGCGGCAATGAACAATCGACATTGCGTGCTCAAGAGCGTAGTGTTAAAGCGTTGTTGTCCTATGTTCGAGATCAGTCGGCGTTAAAACAGCAGCTCTATTTAGTGGCGGCTGATGAGACTGGCTTGACTACCTATCACTTGGTTAAAGGCCGTTGGCAACAAGATTCAACAGTAGAAGTGTTGTCTTGGCAGGATGGTTTGAGTGTCGAGTGGGAGGTTGAAAATAGCCCCTTTACTCAACAGCAAGATCTACCTAAAGAGGGTTGGGTATTTTGGCCAAGCGGTGATGTCTTAGCAGGCGCCGTTTTTATACAGAGTTTGCAAAGCAAGCAGGCCACCTCTTTGGATAATGCCTCCTCATACAGTTTTCGATGGAATGGGTTATTGCAATTTACCGCTCTTGATGAAGATGGATTTAGATAATGAGCAGGCCTGTTGAGTTTAAAACACATCGCCAAAAAGGTTTTACCTTAATTGAGGTACTGGTGGCTTTAGCTGTGGTATCGGTCGCTTTAGCCGCGTTGTCGCGTGCCATGGGCTTAACGGTTAGTAATCAAGCGGGGTTAGAAGAGCGTATTGTGGCGACTTGGGTCGCTCAGGACGAGTTGGTTAAGATGCAGGTCCTACCTGATAGCCGACCTGAAGCCAAACAGGACGTGGCGTTTTTAAATCGTAACTGGACAACGGAAGTTAAAACAGAAGCCACTCTGATCCCTGATATTAAAAAAGTGACCATGACGGTAACTGAAGAGGGGCAGGACAGAGCTGCAACTAGTTTAGTGACGGTGGTTGGGCCGTGAGCCAGAAAAGGAAGCAGCAATCAGGTTTCACTCTGATTGAATTGTTAATTGCTTTGACCATCTCCTCAGTGATTTCGGTGATTGCGTACCAAGCGGTTAGCAGTGTGGTGACTTTGCAAACCCGTACTGAAAAGCATGCTGAGCAGATGGAAACCTTACAGCGTGCCATGTGGTGGATGGAGCAAGACTTTATCCAGTTAGCGCCACGTACCATTAGAGATGGATTAGGTGCCGTATTACCCGCTTTTCAGTACCGTGATGATTTAGGGGTGGAGTTAACTAGAATTGCCGAGTTTCCGACACCTTATGGTGCGGGTGGCCTGTTGAGAGTGGCCTATCAGTTAGAAGACAATGTGTTGTATCGTCTGGTTTGGCCAGTATTGGATCGAGCTCCAGATACGGAGCCGACTAAGCTACCCGTTTTACAGGGGGTGGAAGCTTTTGAAATTCGGTTGTTGAATGCTAAAAATCAGTATGTGACCAGCTGGCCAAGTGAAGAGCAGGCTTTAACCGCCTTGCCTAAACTGACTGAAGTACGCATTCAATTGGAAGAGATGGGTGAGTTCACACGTTTGTTTATGGGGGCGGAAATTGAGGCTCTGCCACAAGCTTCCGCAACGGAAGAAACTAACGAAACTGAATCAGCACCAGAAGAGAGTGTACCGCCCGTTGATGAGGGAGAGTCCTCTTAATGAAAAAGCTTAAAGGCATTGAGGTTGAACTAGGAAGTAAGGCTTTACCAAAACAACAAGGTTTTGCATTATTAACGGTATTACTGATTGTGGCTTTGGTGGCAACTATGTCGAGCCAGTTAATCTACCAACAACATTTAAACTTGAAACGCAGTACCAATATGTTGCATCAAGCCCAATCCTTGTCGGTCGCCTGGGGGTTAGAGGGTTGGATTAAATACGGTTTGAAATTGGATGCAGAGAATAATCAGGTTGATCATCTGCAAGAACTTTGGGCACAGCCTTTAGTCAGTGTGCCGTTTGAAGAGGGTGAAATATCCGGTCAACTGTATGACTTGCAAGGGCGGATTAACTTAAATAATGTCCAGGCGGATGATAAAACTCAGCGAGAAGTTTGGCAAAAATTGATAGATCGCTGGGTGCTGAATGCAGGATTAGAGACGCCTTTGGCAGAGGTGTTAACCGATTGGGTCGACTCAGATGAAGAGCGCTTACCGGGTGGGGCAGAGAGTGATGCGTATCTGTTAATGCAGCCGCCTTATCGGGCTGCCAATCAATCGTTGGTGATGTTGGAAGAGTTGAATAAATTACAAGGGTTTCAAAAAATTGCTTACGAACCTTGGCAAGTGATCAAGGCCACCGCGACAACCTTGCCAACCGTGACCCCGATTAATGTCAATACCGCCAGTAAAAGTGTGTTGTTAGTATTAACCGATTGGATGGATGAAACCGTGGTGGATAGTTGGATTCAGTTACGAACAGAAACACCGGCGCAATCGACCGCGGATTTTAGAGCCTATATGGAGCTACAAACTGGGCAGGAGGCAACGGCTTTAAACGAAGCTTTTCCAGATTGGTTAATCAGTATCCGCAGTGATTATTTTTTACTGGCAGGGCAGGTCAACTATGGCGAATCGCAACAAGCGATATCGGCGATATTTTTCCGTCCAGATAAAACCCAAGTACAGTTGGTTCAGAGATGGTTGAGTCAGCCACAAACGCCTTAAGTTGTGATGACTTACTTTAGAAACGAAGGAAAATCTTAATAGATGGATAAGCAGAGCGAGTTACAAATTGACGCGATGCAATGCAAGTTTGATCTGGCGGGTAAGCTGTGGTTAAAACTTAACAATGCAGACTGGCAAGAAGCTGCATTTGTTTTGCAATCTCAAAGTGATGAGTCAGCGATTAAAAAAGCGATGACAAAAGTCAAAGTGGTTTGGGTGCCGACGGAACAAGTCAGTTTGATGCAGCAGTTTGTACCGGGAAAACGCAAACAAGATTGGATGACCGCCTTACCTTTTGCCTTGGAGGAGTCGCTATCAGAACCGGTGGAAGGCTTGCATTTTGTGGCGTTGAATCGTGATGCGGAAGGGTTAGTTTCAGTCGCGATTGTCTCTAAAGAACGTATGCAAGACTGGGTAGACCAATTACAGTCGTTTGGATTGGCGCACGCTTTATTAGTGGCAGACTGTTTTCAAGTTACGGTGAGTCAAAAAGCTTCTGAAGAAGCCCAGCAG
>JAYENR010000164.1:0-1718 GCA_034722175.1 Pseudomonadota bacterium
TTTATTAAGAATTGCAACAGAGTTTTTTAAGGGTTGAATAGGTGTTTTGTAATTTGAATAGGCCTGTTTAGATGTGTTTTATTGTGGTTTGAAGCTGTCGTTTGTAAACAACTATTTATTCCGTTTTCTCAATAGGTAAGGTCGACGATTATGAGATTTCAACTCTCTTTACCGCCTTGGTAATGGTTGCTCTTGTGTGTTTTATCTTAATTATTCTCTAGCTCGATGCTTTAAATTTTGTTTGTCCGATATGGTTACTTTTGCACCTTAATAGAAAAAGAACAGGGTTTAAAGTTGGTTGTTTTGGAGTGGTTCCTTTAACTATAGTGTTGATATATAAGGATAAAGGTCAGGTGGAGTTTGCCTTGTTATAGACTGCTTAATTATTCAGTAAGGAATGAGTCAAAGTGGACTATTTACCAATATTTGTCGACATTAAAAATAAACCCTGTTTGATTGTTGGCGGTGGAGCGGTTGCGGCACGAAAAGCCGATCTGTTTATTAAATCGGGCGCCATCGTCACAGTGGTGGCCCCCGAGCTTGGAGCGGAGATGAAACACCACCTGGCTCACGGCAAAATTGTTTGGGAGATTAATACCTTCAGTGCGGAAGCCATGACACATTTTCCGAAACCTAAATATGTGATCTCAGCCACTGACGAACAATCGGTTAATGAAGCGGTGTACCGATATTGCCAGCAGAATGATATTCCAGTCAATGTAGCCGATCAAACTGAATATTGTGATTTTATTCTCCCTGCGATTGTGGATCGTGATCCGATGACGATTGCCATTTCTACGGGAGGCCGCTCGCCCGTATTAGCCCGACTTATGAAAGCACGTTTAGAAACCATGATTCCAGGCGGTTTCAGTCGGTTAGCCGATTTAGTGGGGCGCTATCGCCAAAAGGTGAAAGACAGCATTACCAGTTTAGACGGACGTAAGGCTTTCTGGGAGAGTCTGTTAGACGGGGCTTTTATTGATAAAGCCGTACACGGAAAATTAGAGCAAGCGGAGCAGGACTTAGAGCAAAAAATTTCAGAAGTGGCCGAGCATGGCCAGCCACTGCCTGCAGGGGAGGTCTATCTGATTGGAGCTGGGCCAGGCGATCCAGATTTAATGACTTTTAAAGGCTTGCGTTTGTTACAGCAAGCCGATGTGATTTTGTATGACCGTTTGGTGGCGCCGGAGATTATTGAGATGGCGCGCCGTGAAGCAGAGCGTATTTACGTTGGTAAAAAGGATAAATGGCATAAAGTTGAGCAGCCAGATATTGGGCTGATGATGGTGGAGTTGGCTAAACAAGGTAAACGAGTGGCACGTTTGAAAGGCGGTGACCCTTACATTTTTGGACGCGGTGCTGAAGAGGCGGAAATTTTGGTTCAACATGGCGTCTCGTATGAAGTGGTGCCAGGCATTACCGCTGCGGCAGGCTGTTCAGCTTATGCAGGCTTTCCACTGACGCATCGGGATTATGCCCAGTCGGTTTCTTTGGTTACGGGGCATCAACAAGCCGGTGCAGAAGGCATTGATTACGCCCGTTTAGCCAACTCTGGCGATACGATGGTGTTTTATATGGGCGTTAAAAACGCTGCTAAAATTCAAGCAGGCCTGATTGAAAATGGTATGAGCCCAACCACGCCGGTTGCGATTATTGAAAAGGGCACCACGCCAAAGACTCCAAAGTACAAAACGTATCTCGTTGCTCTGGCGTGGTGC
>JAYENR010000165.1:0-1695 GCA_034722175.1 Pseudomonadota bacterium
CGAAGACTATATTGCTGGTCTAACATCAACATAATCGCCGCTCTTTCTTCTGGAGTTAAGTGGGTATATTTTTTCATATGAATCATTATCCAAGTTAGTGTTGCACTTGCAATTTGATTCTAAGCTGACCTTTTTCTCACCTTCCAATTAAAAGCTTATTCTCTTAAGGGATCAAGAAGGTACTTTAAACCATTGTGATCTAACTCATGCATGAGCGCCAATAACTGCCCTAACTTACCTGGCGGAAACCCCTCACGCGCAAACCAATTCAGGTAATTTCCGGGTAAATCCGCAATAATTCTGCCCTTGTATTTTCCATAAGGCATCGTGACTTCAACGAGTTTCTTTAAGTTCTCAGGGTTCATAATCTATAGTTTAGAGGTAAGTATTTATTAAGTATTTTGAACTTGAATAGGCAGCTGCATCTTAAAGCATGGTTTGATAAAAAGGGCAGAACTCCTTTTTATGCCGTTTTTTACGCAAAACAGACAAAACCCTTAATGCCATTACCTGCACATTGTATTAGCGATTACTAAGGCTTTTTAGCCAGAAAAATAATATGTCGGCTCCCCTTACCCGGTCTGGCTCTTGCCATTTTTTGGGACGCTTTGAACCCCGCTTTCTTTAATTGCTTAATGAACACCGAATCGGGTGCGGCAGACCACACCGCAAGCATCCCTTTAGGGCGTAGACACTTATATAAAGCACTTAAACCAGCTGAAGAATAAAGCCAATTGTTGTCATTTTTGGTAATGCATTCAGGGCCATTATCAACATCGAGTAAAATGGCATCAAAATCTGGCTTCTGCTGTTTGATTAATTCAGCAATATCACCTAATCGAACATGGCTACGTTCGTCTTCTAATGGATTGCCAGCACATTCCCCTAGCGAACCTCGGTTCCATTCAACCACCTCTGGAATAAGTTCTGCCACAGTGACTCTGGAACTCGCCGTCACACACTCCAACGCAGTCGCCAAGGTATAGCCCATACCCAAACCGCCCACTAACACTGCTGCATTTTCTTTATTTTTAATGTGCGCACAACCCAGCTTAGCCAACTCTTGCTCAGAATTGTACACCCGACTATTCATCAATACACCGCGTGAACCAGAAAGCTTGATCGTAAATTCATCTTCACGCTGTAATAACACCAACTCTCCGCCGTCGTTGGGAATAATCGCTGTCGCCAGTTTATTTAATTGCTTCATAGTCTCTCGTAATGGTTGTGAGTGTTTTTACAGAAAAGCATTAGAACAGAAAACAGATGAAAAGTATTGACCCTAAATCTAATTGATGAAAATAAAGACAGGAAATAATCGTAGTTTCTAAGAGCTCAGAATGAAGTTTCCTTTTCCATCAATAAGAAACCCGCTTCATAAAGCGGGCTTAATTAAAACGAACAGGCCTGGTTAGATTACTTCGATTTAAATTAATAGGTAACGTCCCCTTTTCCTGTAAATTAATAGGTAACGTCCCCTTTTCCAATTCTGTTCTCATACTCAACAAGTGAAACCATACTAATTATCACCATTTCAATTTATTTGATAAATAACAAAAAACCCGCGATTTGAAGTGACCCCAATAAGTTGGACATTTTAGTTAAGTGGCACCTAAGGCCTGATTTCGATATTCTATCGGAGTCAGGCCTTTTAGTTTCACCTTGATTCGTTTTGTATTGTAATACTCAATATAC
>JAYENR010000166.1:0-9235 GCA_034722175.1 Pseudomonadota bacterium
GTGCTTTTGTTATGTCTTTAGTGTATGTACTGGCGATGTCGGTCACCTATACTGTGGCGGGAGTATTAGCAGGTATCTTTGGTGAAAACTTACAGGTTGCTTTCCAAAATCCGTGGATCATTGGAACCTTTAGTGCGATCTTTATCCTACTCGCCTTCTCAATGTTCGGTTTCTATGAGCTACAGCTTCCCGGAAAACTACAAACCAAACTGACCAACCTATCTAACAAACAAGAAGGGGGGACTCTAGCCGGTGTGGCGATCATGGGCTTCTTGTCAGCCCTGATTGTCGGCCCTTGTGTGGCGCCTCCTCTGGCAGGTGCACTGATTTACATTGGCCAAACGGGCGATGCTCTACTGGGCGGAACTGCTCTGTTCGCCATGAGTATGGGAATGGGCTTACCACTGCTATTACTTGGCACCTCAGCAGGTAAATTACTGCCACGTGCGGGGGCTTGGATGGACAATGTCAAAGCCGTATTCGGTGTCATGTTAATCGGTATTGCAATCTGGATGGCAGAACGCATCGTTCCCGTTGAAGTCACCCTGATCAGTTGGTCACTGCTATTCATTGTTTCCGCGGTATATCTAGGTGCGTTTGAGAGCACTGCGGGCAAATCAGGTTGGCTAAAATTGATTAAAGGCTTAGGTCTGGCATTGGCACTTTACGGAACAATGATCTTAGTTGGTCTGCTAGGTGGAGGTAAAGAGATGTTACAACCACTGAAAGTATTCCAAGGCGGCGGCAGTGCACAACACCAGTCTGAACATCTGACCTTTAAAACCATTAAAAGTTTTGAAGACTTAGAAGCTGAATTAGCCAAAGGCCAACCTGTCATGTTGGACTTTTATGCCGACTGGTGCATTAGCTGTAAAGAGATGGAGGCTTTGACCTTTACCGATAAAAATGTCCAAACCGCACTGATAGGCGTGACTCTGCTGCAAGCTGACGTGACCGCAAACGATGCAACCGACAAAGCCTTAATGAAAAAGTATGGTTTAATCGGCCCACCAGCCATTTTGTTCTTTAACACACAGGGTGAAGAACAGAAGGCTCAGCGTGTGGTTGGATTTAAAAATGCCGATGACTTTACCAATAATATTCAACAGGCTTATCGTTAAGCCTGCTCAGCCCTCCCCATATCACTCAATCTTAGAACAATTGAGTGATTATTTAGTTTTTTGAGCCTTTCAGCTAACTTCATAACAAAACGCAACATTTCGTGCAAAAAAACCCCGTTTACCCGCTGATTCCCATAGAGTTATCTACCCAGTTACGCTATAATCTATGCACTATTTAACGGCGGACTTTCAACATGGCAAGTATTTTGGTGATAAATGGCCCTAACCTAAACATGTTAGGCAAACGTGAACCTGAAATTTACGGCCACCAAACCCTTTCAGACATCATCGAAAACCTGAAACAATCTGCTTCTCAGCACAGTGTTCAACTTCATCACTTTCAAAGCAATGCTGAGCACGAAATTGTAGAACGTATCCATCAAGCGATGGATGACGGAACCCAATTCATTATTATCAATCCTGCTGCTTTCACCCATACCAGTGTCGCTATCCGTGATGCCATCGCCACGGTCAACCTGCCTTTTATTGAAGTTCATCTGTCAAACATCCATAAAAGAGAACCATTTAGAGCACACTCGTATTTTTCGGATTTAGCAGAAGGGGTGATTGCTGGTTTAGGCAGCAAGGGATATGAATTGGCCTTACAAGCCGCCGTTGAAAAAATCAAATAACGTACAACTCAATGTGTCTTTCGGAAATCTTTAGAAGTCACATTAAATGAACATAACAAACGCCTTAGCAATGACGATAAGGCGAGAAGAGAAAGGAAAAAACATGGATATTCGTTCAATTCGTAAACTAATTGAAATTGTTGAAGAATCAAATATTGCTGAGATTGAGATCAAAGAAGGCGAACACAATATTCGCATCACTCGCAGTAAAGAACCAGTGATGATGCAAGCGGCGCCAATGGCGACGGCTCCAGTTGCAGCGGCACCTGTTGCGGCAGCCCCTTCTGTTGAAACAGCAGCGGCTCCTACAGCACCTGCAGAAGTGAATGGTCACAAAGTCACCTCTCCAATGGTAGGTACTTTCTATTCGTCTCCATCTCCAGAGGCTGGACCTTTTGTTAAAGTAGGCGATCAAGTTGCTGAAGGCGATACACTTTGCATCATTGAAGCGATGAAAATCATGAACCCTATCGAATCTGACACTTCAGGTACTATCAAACAAATCCTAGGCGTAAATGGCGAACCAGTAGAATTTGGTCAACCACTATTCGTGATTGAATAAGGAAGGCGAACAATGATTGAAAAAATCCTGATTGCCAACCGCGGAGAGATCGCACTGCGTGTACTTCGTACTTGTAAAGAGCTCGGCATTAAAACCGTTGCGGTTCACTCCACTGCGGATGCTGACTTAAAGCACGTATTATTAGCTGATGAATCAGTATGTATCGGCCCTGCTTCTTCAACTGACAGCTACTTAAATGTACCGGCCATTATTTCCGCTGCGGAAGTCACTGATGCCCAAGCAATTCACCCTGGTTACGGTTTTTTATCTGAAAACGCTGACTTTGCTGAGCGTGTTGAAGAGAGTGGATTTGTCTTTGTCGGCCCTAAGGCAGAAACTATCCGCACCATGGGTGACAAAGTCGCTGCTATCCGTGCAATGAAAGCATCGGGCGTGCCTACTGTTCCAGGTTCTGGCGGCCCATTAGGTGATAACGATGATGAAAACCACCGTATTGCCAAAGAGATTGGTTACCCAATTATTATTAAAGCTTCTGGTGGTGGAGGAGGACGTGGTATGCGTGTCGTCCATACCGAAGCCAACTTACTAAAATCGATTCAGCTAACAAAATCTGAAGCCGGTAGTTTCTTTGGCAATCCAGAAGTGTACATGGAAAAATTCCTTGAAACACCCCGCCATGTAGAAGTGCAAGTACTTGCAGATGGACAAGGTAATGCTGTTCATCTAGGTGAACGCGATTGCTCTATGCAACGTCGCCACCAGAAAGTGGTTGAAGAAGCACCAGCGCCTGGGGTCACCGCAGAACAGCGAGCTAAGATCGGTGCCGCATGTGTCAATGCGTGTATCGAGATTAACTACCGTGGTGCAGGAACTTTCGAATTTTTATACGAAAATGGGGAGTTCTATTTCATTGAAATGAATACTCGCCTTCAGGTTGAGCACTCTGTTACTGAAATGGTGACTGGCATCGACTTGGTTAAAGCACAAATTGAAATTGCTTCTGGCCTTTCATTAAGCCTTAAGCAAGAAGACATCGAGATAAAGGGGCACGCGATAGAGTGTCGTGTTAATGCTGAAAATCCGGCCAAAAACTTTATGCCTTCACCAGGTAAAATTGAACGTTTACACCTACCAGGTGGACTCGGCGTGCGTTGGGATTCTCACATCTACACCGGCTACTCCGTGCCACCGCATTACGACTCAATGATTGGTAAGCTGATCTGTTTTGGTAATGACCGTAATACTGCGATCAACCGCATGGATGTCGCTCTGCAAGAGATCGTGATCAAAGGTATTGATACCAATATTCACCTGCAACGTGAAATCATGAATGATGGTGGCTTCTGTGAAGGCGGCATGAACATTCACTATCTTGAGCACCGTTTAGAACATTTGGTTTAAACTATTTCTCTTGTGAAATGTGATTAAACCACGAAGACACGAAAGCACGAAGAAAATCAATTAACAGGAAAAAGTTGGCTGGCTCAACGCCTTTCAGATTGTTACTTGATAAATTAAAAGAAACACTCTTTTAACTTCGTGCCTTCGTGTCTTCGTGGTTTTTAAGAATTAAAAAGCCCTAATAAATACAACTTAAACACAGGAAGCAAAATGGCTTGGATTCAAATTAACATCATCGTTGAAGAAGCATTAGCAGAACCATTATCGGATGCCTTTATGGATGTAGGTGCCAGCTCAGTCACCTTTGAAGATGCCAAAGATCAACCCATTTTTGAACCTGAAATTGGCACCACCCCAATTTGGAATCAAACCAAAGTCATCGGGCTATTTGATGCCGAAATGGACAGCAAAAACATCATCGATATCTTAACCCTGTTACAGCCAAAACTTGATAAAGACAAGTTCAAAGTTGAACAGCTAGAAGACAAAGACTGGGTTCGTGCGTGGATGGACCAATTTAAACCGATGCAATTTGGTGACCGCTTATGGATTGTCCCTAGCTGGACTCAACCACCCGAACCAGATGCCGTTAATTTGATGTTAGATCCAGGAATGGCATTTGGAACAGGTACCCACCCTACCACTGCGCAATGTCTCACTTGGCTGGACCAAAACACACCTGAAAACTTAACCGTCATTGATTACGGATGTGGTTCTGGCGTGCTGGCTTTAGCAGCCAATAAATTAGGTGCCGCGTCCGTTGCTGGAACAGACATCGATCCTCAAGCGATTACTGCCAGTAAACTCAATGCAGAACGCAACTCAGCAGATATCCGATTTGATCTAGTTGAAAACTTTGATTCTGAACCAGTCGACTTGCTGGTGGCAAATATCTTAGCCGGCCCGTTAAAAGAGTTGTCAGCAGAGTTTGATCGCTTATTAAAGCCTGGCGGAACCCTTGTTTTATCAGGCCTATTGACCTCTCAAGCTGAGGAACTTCAGACACACTATAAAAGCATTGGGATTGAGTTAAGCACCTCCCAATCACAAGAGGAGTGGGGACTGCTGGCTGGAACTAAAAATAGTTAATCCAACCAGGCCTGTTCACTTTTAAAAAGTCCTATTCAAACTCTATGTTAACCATTGGCCCCTACCAATTTGACCATAAAATCGTGCTTGCGCCCATGGCAGGCATAACTGATGCTGTGTATCGTCAAATTTGTCGTCAATATGGTGCGGGCTATACCCTCTCAGAGATGGTTGCTTCACAAAAACAGCTGTGGGATTCAAAAAAGTCTTCTACTCGTGGCGTAGCTCAAAGCGATCCTGAACCCAGAGCGGTACAACTGTTAGGCACACACCCTCAAGAGTTAGCAGAAGCCGCACGTTGGCAGCAACAAAATGGCGCACAAATCATCGATTTAAATTTAGGCTGCCCTGCTAAAAAAGTCTGCAGCGTGGCGGCTGGCTCGGCCTTAATGGGCACGCCTGATAAGGTCGCAGATATTTTTGAAGCGGTTATTGAAGCGGTCGATATTCCTGTTACCGTTAAGATGAGAACCGGCACCGATGCCGAAAACAGAAATGCCCTACAAATTGCGTTGCTCGCCGAAGAGAAAGGTCTAAAAGCTATTACCATTCACGGTCGTAGCCGTGAAGATAAGTTTAATGGCCAAGCTGAGTACGAAACGATTCGCATGGTCAAGCAACAAATTGGTATTCCAGTGATTGCAAATGGAGACATTAACACCCCCGAACAAGCCAAATTTGTATTAGAATACACCTCTGCTGATGGCATCATGATCGGACGTGCAACTCAAGGATATCCTTGGATATTTCAAGAAATAAACCATTACCTAAAAACAGGTAAGCACCTCCCTCCTCCAAGCATGGAAACGTTTTATCACACCATGATGAAACATACTGCTGGACTCCATCAGCTTTACGGTGAGATGCTTGGCGTTAGAATCGCCCGCAAACACATTGGATGGTATAGCCAACATCTGCCTGAAGGCACGCACCTTCGCAGACCATTCAATCAGTTAACCGAACCCAATAAACAACTTCAGTTGATTGAACAATTTTTTGCTGACTTGCTTTAACCAGGTCTGCTCAGTTCAATCCGACTCAAAACATATACAAAGCGAATGACAAAACCAATTAACAACCACTCATTAAGTCAACAAGTCACCGTAACCTTAGAGAGTTACTTTGAGACACTTGATAAAGAATCTGCCACTGATGTGTATGACATGGTGATTCAACAAGTTGAAAAACCGTTAATTGAATTTGTCCTTGCAAAAACCGATCAGAACCAATCAAAAAGTGCATTAATTTTAGGCATTAACCGCAATACGTTGCGTAAGAAAATGCAGCAATACGATCTGATCTAACCCCTATCTACCCTTTTATCGTTTTTATTTTTGGAGAAAACCCATGAAACCAGTACGTCGCGCTTTAATAAGCGTTTCAGATAAAACAGGCATTTTAGAATTTGCTGAATCGTTAACTGCAATGAACGTTGCTATCCTATCTACCGGTGGAACTTATAAAGTGCTATCTGAAGCAGGCCTACCAGTTACTGAAGTTTCAGAATACACGGGCTTTCCAGAAATGATGGATGGTCGTGTTAAAACCCTACACCCTAAGATTCACGGCGGCCTTCTAGGTCGTCGTGGAACAGACGATGCGGTGATGACTGAACACGGTATCGATGCCATTGATATGGTTGTGGTTAATCTATACCCGTTTGAAGCAACCGTGGCTAACCCAGATTGCAAATTAGAAGATGCGGTTGAGAACATCGATATCGGAGGACCAACCATGCTACGCTCAGCGGCTAAAAACCACAAAGACGTGGCTGTGGTAACTGATCCTGCTGACTACAGCCGTATCCTTGAAGAGATGCAAGCGAATGACGGTCAGCTAGCACACGCAACTCGTTTTGATTTAGCCATCAAAACATTTGAACAGACTTCACGTTACGACGGTGCGATCTCTAACTACTTCGGTAAGATGTTCTCTGATAACGCAGAAGACAACTTCTCTCGTACCTTCAACACTCAGTTTGTTAAGAAACAAACCATGCGTTACGGTGAAAACCCACATCAAAATGCGGCTTTTTATACAGAACGTAACCCTTCTGAAGCGTCAATTTCTACCGCGACTCAGATTCAAGGTAAAGAGCTTTCGTTCAACAACATCGCCGATACCGATGCAGCTCTAGAGCTAGTGAAGACATTCACTGAAACCGCGTGTGTGATCGTTAAACACGCTAACCCTTGCGGTGTATCCATTGGTGCAACTCAGTTTGAAGCTTATGACCGTGCCTATAAAACAGATCCGACTTCCGCATTTGGTGGCATCATCGCATTCAACACTGAACTAGATGCAAAAACAGCACAAGCCATCGTTGATCGTCAATTTGTTGAAGTCATTATCGCACCAACGGTTTCTGATGAAGCCAAAGCGGTGGTTGAAGCGAAGAAGAACGTACGTCTATTAGCGTGTGGTGAACTAGGACAACAAGAAGCGGCTTATGACTATAAACGTGTAACAGGTGGCCTATTGGTACAAGACCGCGATTTAGGTATGGTTGACGAAGCTGACCTTAAAGTTGTGACTAAAAAAGCCCCAACTGCAGAACAGATGAAAGACCTGATGTTTGCTTGGAAAGTGGCTAAGTTTGTTAAATCAAATGCGATTGTGTACGTTAAAGACGGAATGACAATCGGTGTAGGTGCGGGTCAAATGAGCCGTGTTTACTCTGCTAAAATTGCTGGAATCAAAGCGTCTGATGAAGGTTTAGAAGTTCCGGGTTCTGTTATGGCATCGGATGCGTTCTTCCCATTCCGCGATGGTATTGATGCGGCGGCTGAAGCGGGCATTACCGCGGTTATCCACCCAGGTGGGTCAATGCGTGATCAAGAAGTGATTGATGCGGCTGATGAGCATGGAATTGCAATGGTCTTCACAGGAATGAGACATTTCAAACACTAATTTAATATTTTAACCACGAAGACACGAAGGCACGAAGTTTTTATGCAATTTGACAACCTTTCCAATCAAGTGATTGGTTTAGCTATTGAAGTGCATAAAAACCTAGGGCCAGGCCTGTTAGAGTCGGTTTATGAGCAATGCCTGTCGTATGAATTACAGCTAAACAATATCAATCATCAGTGCCAAGTTGAATTGCCTATTATTTATAAAGGCCACCAACTCAGCCAAAGTTATCGAATTGATTTGTTAATTGAGAACCAACTAATCATTGAACTCAAAGCCGTAAAGGAACTGCAAGGCATACATAAAGCTCAGCTATTAACCTATATGAAATTGAAACAAGCCCCAACAGGTTTGTTAATTAATTTTAATGAAGCCATTCTTAAAAATGGCATTAAAAGATTCGTTCTATAAACCTTCGTGACTTCGTGTCTTCGTGGTTAAAAATTACAAAGAGAAAAAGATGAAAGTACTTATTATTGGTAGTGGCGGTCGTGAACACGCTTTGGCTTGGAAAACAGCTCAGGCAGCGGAAGTATCAGAAGTGATTGTTGCACCTGGAAACGCGGGAACAGCGATTGAACCGAACCTAACTAACGTCAATATCTCAGTTGAAGATATTACAGGCTTGGTTGCTTATGCTAAAGATAGCGCCATTGATTTAGCGATCGTTGGCCCAGAAGTGCCATTGGTTTTAGGTGTCGTCGATGCCTTTACTGAAGCGGGACTCAAATGTTTTGGCCCAACTGCGGGTGCAGCGCAACTAGAAGGCTCTAAAGCCTTCTCTAAAGATTTCTTAGCCAAACATAATATCCCAACTGCGGCTTATGACGTGTTCACTGAAATTGAACCTGCTCACGCTTATTTAGAAAAAGTGGGCGTGCCAATTGTGATTAAAGCGGATGGTTTAGCGGCTGGTAAAGGGGTCATCCTTGCTGACACTATGCAAGAAGCAAAAGATGCCGTATCAGATATGCTGGCGGGTAACAAGTTTGGTGATGCCGGTTCTCGAGTTGTTATCGAAGAGTTCCTAGTAGGAGAAGAAGCGAGTTTTATCGTGATGGCGGACGGTAAAAATGTTCTGCCTATGGCAACATCACAAGATCATAAAGCCCGCAATAATGGTGATACGGGTCCAAACACAGGTGGAATGGGTGCCTATACACCTGCTCCTGTTGTGACTCAAGAGATTCACGATCGAATTATGGAAACTGTGATCTATCCGACTATCGAAGGGATGGCAAAAGATGGCCTGCCTTACACTGGTTTTTTATACGCAGGTGTGATGATTGATGCTAACGGTATCCCTAAGGTATTAGAGTTTAACTGCCGTTTTGGTGACCCTGAAACACAGCCAATTATGATGCGTTTACAATCTGATCTCGCCTCGCTTTGCTTAGCGGCTATTGATGGTAAATTGGACACAGTAACAGCCCAATGGGATTCACGCGCTGCATTAGGTGTGGTCATGGCAGCTGGCGGTTACCCTAATGAATATCGTAAAGCGGACGTAATTCACGGCTTAGAAAATGCAGATGCAGCCGACCTTAAAGTTTTCC
>JAYENR010000167.1:0-9223 GCA_034722175.1 Pseudomonadota bacterium
GTTACAATCTTTTTGATCGCTTTACGACAAATTTTGGCTAATTCACGCGCAAGTAGACGCACACCCGCTTCACGAGTATAAAACTGAATAATGGCATGAACCGCATCTTCCGTTAAATCTAACTCACCCTCTTTTAGGCCGTGGTCTTTTTTAGCTTTAGGCAACAGGTGTTTCAAAGCAATATTTAACTTTTCAGGCTCGGTATAACCAGAAAGATTAATTACTTCCATGCGATCTAACAGGGCTTCTGGAATGTCCATTGAGTTAGAGGTTGCAACAAACATCACATCCGACAAATCATAATCCACTTCAAGATAGTGATCATTAAAGGTGTTGTTCTGTTCTGGATCCAACACTTCTAACAAAGCACTCGCAGGATCACCACGCATATCACTCGACATTTTGTCGATTTCATCTAACAAGAACAGCGGATTCTTAGTACCCGCGCTGCTCATTTTTTGAATAATTTTACCCGGCAAAGCCCCAATGTATGTTTTACGATGCCCACGAATCTCTGCTTCATCACGCACACCACCAAGAGACATACGCACATATTTACGGTTTGTTGCTTCTGCAATAGAGCGGGCTAGAGAAGTTTTACCGACACCAGGTGGCCCTACTAGACACAAGATAGGCCCTTTCAGTTTACGAACTCTCTTTTGTACTGCTAAATACTCAATGATACGTTCCTTAACTTTCTCTAAACCATAATGCTGACTATCTAAGGTGGTTTCCGCCTTGTGCAAATTTTTTGAGACTCGGCTGCGCTTCTTCCATGGAATATTTAATAACCAGTCTAAGTAATTACGCACCACGGTCGCTTCCGAAGATTGCGCCTGCATCATTTTTAGTTTTTTAAGTTCGGTGTTGGCTTTAGCAAGCGCCTCTTCTGGCATCCCAGCTTCTGCTATTTTCTCTGACAACTGGTCATATTCGCTGGCTTCCTCTTCCTCACCAGACAGCTCACTGTGAATCGCTTTGATTTTTTCATTTAGATAGTACTCACGCTGAGTTTTATCCATCTGTTTTTTGACACGAGTGGTAATACGTTTTTCTGACTCCAGTAGCTCAAGCTCAGTTTCCACCACACCTAACATACGCTCTAGACGTTCATTAACAGCCGTTAACTCAAGCAGCTTCTGTTTATCATCAACTTTCAAATTGACATTAGCGGACACCAGATCAACTAACCTATCTGCCGATTCCTCTTTTTTAACAGAGTTAATAACTTCAGATGAGACCTTCTTTTTGAGATCAGCATATTTAATAAAACTCTCTTTCAGAGCACGAACCAATACCAACGTATCGCTTTCATTTTCTTCAACGGGTTCAATTGCACTGATATCACCTAATAGTACATTCGTTTGACTATTTAAACTTTGTAATTGAAAACGTTGAACACCTTCAACCAAGACTTTAACCGTACCGTCGGGTAATTTTAATAACTGCAAAATATTGGCCATGGTGCCAACGCTGTACAGGTCTTCTAAACTTGGAACATCTTGTTCCGCACTTTTCTGAGTAATTAAAAATATCTGCTTATCACCCTCCATCGCTTCATTTAGAGCCTGGATCGATTTTTCACGCCCAACAAACAACGGCATGACATTACCAGGGAACACTACAACATCACGTAGTGGCAGAACTAATACATTCATTTTCATTGATACCTGATCAAGTTCCATGTTTTTCCTTTATTAATTTACGGGCTAAAAAAATACCCAGACAAGCTGGGTATTCTTAAGGCAACAACCTCCTAAATCGGCAATAAGTATCTATTCACTTGATGCTTTTTTAGGTGCGCCTTCTTTTAATACCTTCATCGGAGGCTTCTTGCCCTGAATCACTGCTTTATTAATAACGACTTTATCAACATTTTTCAAGCTTGGTAAGTCATACATTGTATCCAGCAATAATTGCTCCAAAATTGAACGTAGTCCACGAGCGCCTGTTTTACGCTCAATCGCTAGTTTGGCAATTTCAGACAGCGCATCTTTTCGGAACTGTAATTCAGCACCTTCGAGCTCAAACATTTTCTGGAACTGCTTAACTAACGCATTTTTAGGCTCGGTCAAAATCTTAACTAACGCCTTTTCATCCAGCTCTTCTAACACTGAAATCATTGGTAAACGCCCAACAAACTCTGGAATCAAGCCAAACTTAATCAAGTCTTCTGGCTCAATCACTTTTAACTTTTGTGACAATGTTTTCTTGCTATCTTCAGAGCGCACTTCAGCAGAAAAACCTATTCCCATATTGGTTTCGGTACGCTGATCAATGATTTTATCCAAACCTTCAAACGCACCACCCACAATAAATAGAATTTTTGAGGTATCAACCTGAATCATATCTTGGTTAGGATGCTTACGGCCGCCTTGCGGTGGAACCGAAGCCATCGTACCCTCAATCAATTTCAACAAGGCCTGTTGCACACCCTCACCCGATACATCACGGGTAATAGATGGATTCTCAGATTTACGGGTAATCTTATCGATCTCATCGATATAGATAATGCCACGCTCAGCCTTTTCAGGATCATTATCACAACGTTGCAACAACTTGAGCACGATACTTTCAACATCTTCACCGACATAACCCGCTTCGGTTAATGTGGTTGCATCCGCAATTGCAAATGGCACATCTAATAAACGTGCTAAAGTTTGAGCCAGTAGTGTTTTACCTGATCCTGTCGGGCCAATTAACAGAATATTACTTTTGGTTAACTCAACGTCATCTTTTGCATGAGCATTTTGTAAACGCTTATAGTGATTATAAACTGCTACTGATAAAATCTTTTTAGCTTGGAACTGTCCAATCACGTAATCATCAAGTATCGAACTAATCTCATGCGGAGTTGGCAAGTTCTCAAGCTCAAACTGAGACATCTCCTCTTCACCAAACTCTTCTTGTAAAATATCATTACAAAGCTCTACACACTCGTCACAAATATAAACCGAAGGCCCAGCAATCAACTTTCTTACTTCATCTTGTCCTTTTCCACAAAATGAACAATACAGTGTTTTTTCATCACTCATAGCTCTGTCCTATCGCTCTGTTAATACCTGATCAACCAAACCGTAATCACACGCTTCTTGCGCACTCATAAAGTTATCACGATCAGTATCTTGCTCAATGGTTTTGATATCCTGACCTGTATGATCTGCCAGGGCTTGGTTTAAGGTGTTTTTAATTTTCATAATTTCCTGGGCGTGAATTTGGATATCACTTGCCTGCCCTTGGAAACCACCTAATGGCTGGTGAATCATCACACGTGAATTAGGTAAAGCAAAACGCTTACCTTTTGCCCCAGCAGAGAGCAAGAAAGAACCCATACTAGCGGCCTGTCCAATACACATAGTACTGACATTTGGTTTGATAAAGCGCATCGTATCGTAAATAGCCATACCTGCTGTGACACTTCCACCTGGCGAGTTAATATATAGGTGAATATCTTTATCCGGGTTTTCAGATTCTAAAAACAGCAGCTGGGCAACAATCAAGTTAGCCATATGGTCTTCTACCTGGCCTACCAGAAAAATTACACGCTCTTTTAATAAGCGAGAATAGATATCATACGATCGTTCTCCACGACTCGTTTGCTCAATAACCATTGGTACTAAAGCGTTTTGAATCCCATTGCTTTCCATTCTTTTTCTATTCCCTACTACTTATGAATAATATTTAGAAGCTATCTTAGCCTTTTCTAAAACAAAAAAAAACTTAACCCCAAAGACATTTCGAAAAAAAGCCGAAATTTCTTTAAAAGGTTAAGTTTTTTAAGGAAAAACACGTTTTTAACTAGTAAAAAGTGCTTTTCTACACCTAATTCCAATATTAAAAGAATTAGCCTGCTGGATTGATTACCGATTCAAAAGACTTAGCAACTTCCGTTACTTTTGCTTCTGCAGAGATCTTTTCAGCTACTTTATTCTCAACAATGATGCCTTTGATTTCATTCATTGCTTGAGGGTTTTCTTTATACCAGTTGATCACTTCAGATGGGTCTTCATAAGAAGAGGCCTGTTCAGCAATAAACGCATTGATGTCAGAATCATCTGCTTGAATGTCATTAGCGCGGATCACGTCACCTAAAATTAGACCAAGTTTAACGCGTTTTTCAGCTTCACCTTGGAACTGATCTGCAGAAACTTTAATATCAGATTCCTGCATACCCTGCTCTTTCAATTTTTGAACCATGTTGTTCATTAGGTTTTGAACTTCTTGATCAACCAATGCTTTAGGAAGTTCAACATCAATCACTTCTTGTAGAGCATTTAATGTTGCAGTACGGTTCGCATTCTGAACAGCACGAGAAAGTTCTTTCTCCATGTTGTCTTTGATTTCAGAACGTAAAGACGCTTCCGTACCATCTTCAACACCAAATGACTTAACAAACTCTTCATCAATATCAGGCAACTGCTTGGTTGAGATAGAGTGCAGAGTGATGTCAAACGTAGCAACCTTGCCTTTAAGTGCATCTGAATGATAATCTTCAGGGAATGTGACTTCGATCTGCTTCTCTTCGTTCTTTTTCATGCCGATAATGCCATCTTCAAAACCTGGGATCATACGTCCACTACCAAGCTCTAAAGGAACATTTTCAGCTGAACCGCCTTCAAACACTTCACCGTCTACCTTACCAACGAAGTCCATGATGACCTGCTCACCCTTCTTAGCTTTTTTAGCGCCACTTTTTGAAGGTTTCCAAGCCATACGCTGTTCACGTAAACGAGTGATCATGTTTTCAACATCTTCATCCGTCACTTCAGCAGTGATCGTTTCAACTTCTACACCAGAAAACTCAGGAATCGTAATTTCAGGGTATGTTTCAAATCGTGCAGTGAAAGAGATTGTGCCATCTTTGTTATCCAACTCATCAAACATTGGGTAACCAGCTACTTTTAACGACTCTTTGTCTACTGCATCGTAAAATACCTGCTGAACTTTTTCACCTACGATTTCCTGTTCAACTTGTGCTCCATGACGTTTCTTAACAACGCTTAGTGGTACTTTACCTGGGCGGAAACCATCCATTTTAATAGTACGACGGATTTCGTTTAAACGCTTGTCTATTTGACTGCTTAAATCAGCAGAAGGAAATGTGACAGAAATTTTATGCTCAAGACCTTGCTCTGGCTTTTCTACAGTTACTTGCATGTTTAATTCTCAAAGTTGATTGTAAATAAAAATAGTTCAAGTTAATGCTTCTTACAAAGATTGCATTCACTTATAAATAAGGTGCGAAATTATACTTTTTTCTCGCTAAGAATTAAAGAAAAACAAGGAAAAACAATAAGAAATCTTTATAAGACCTTGATCATCTAAGAAAAAATGATAAAATCCCATAAATTTTTTAAATACACACATCAAGTTTGGTGCTGTGGTTTTTTAGCTTTAAATTCAAGGAATTATTATGAGTATTGAAAGAATTGTTATGCTAGTTGCTGGCTTCATGGTATTGGCTAGTGCTATCTTAAGCGTTTATCACGCACCTGAGTGGATCTATCTAACTGGTTTTGTTGGCGCTAACCTAATGTTCTCTGCAATCACAGGTTTCTGCCCAATGGTTAAAATCCTTGAGAAATTCGGATTTGAACACGGACGTACCTTCAAATAAGTGAGATTCAACTTATTTGAAAGCAAACAGGCCTGAATATTCAGGCCTTTTTTATATCAAAAATTTAACTGAATAGAATATTATTCATCTAATTCAGAATAAAACTTCTCAGTTTCAGCTTCCACCAACTCTTGACTTTCTAACCACTCCATCTCCACCTCTTCAATTAATACTTCTACCTCTGCCTGCCTTTTAATGGTGTCGGTTAATTTTTGTTGATTTGACGACTCATAAAGCGAACTGTCTTCCATTAAAGCGTGCAACTCACTTAACTCAGTCTGTGCTTGCTCCAACTGTTTTTCCAGTTTTTTAATGACTTGCTGATACGGTTTAATCTTCTGCTCTAACTGTTTCCTTAGATGAGCATTCTGTTTACGTTGCTCTTTTTTGTTTTTTACAGCTGCACCTGAGGGTTCAGCCTGTTTAGCTTCGGTTTGAATCTCTTTAATCGTTTTTAATCGTGCTTGCAGGTACGACTCTAAATCACCATGATACAAAGACACTTTACCTTCATGCACCCACCAGAACTGATCGGCAATACTCGCCAACAAATGTTTATCGTGGGTCACTAAAATCAATGCCCCTGAGAAGTCTTGCAGCGCCATATCCAAGGCATCACGAGTATCCATATCCAAGTGGTTAGTTGGCTCATCCAATATAACAAGGTTAGGCTTTTGATAAACAATCATCGCCAGAGCTAAACGTGCTTTTTCACCACCTGAAAAGGTTTTAACCGGGGTCAAAGTCTGTTCATTAGAAAACCCAAACTGCCCTAAAAAATTACGTGCTTCTTGATCCGTAATTTCATCACTTAAACTCAACATATGCTGTAACGGTGTGTTTTCGATGGTTAAGGCTTCAAGTTGATGCTGAGCAAAATAACCAACCGAAACACCTTTACTGATTTTAACCAGGCCTGTCTGTGGCTTAAGCTCATTCACTAAAAGTTTAATCAGTGTTGATTTACCCGAACCATTAACCCCAACCAAGCCGATTCGATCACCCGCTCTCAACACTAAATCTGCATCTTTAAGAATTAACTTATCTTGATAACCAAAACTAAGCCCTTCAACACTGACCATTGGATCAGGCTGATGCTTGGGTTCAAAAAATTGAAACTTAAATGGATTCGTAGCCTGAACAGCCGCCACCTCTTCCATACGTTCTAAGGCCTTAACACGACTTTGTGCCTGTTTTGCCTTGGACGCTTTGGCTTTAAATCGTTCAATAAAACTTTTCAGATGCTGCATCTGCTGCTTTTGCTTTTCATGCAACGCATGCTGCTGCATTAATTGTTCATTACGCTGACGCTCAAACGATGCAAAATTACCGGAATAATAGTTGATCTTTTGATTACGAATATGTGCAATCCCCTGCACAACCTGATCTAAGAAATCACGATCATGAGAGATGATGAGTACTGCACCTTGATAGGATTTTAACCATTGAATTAACCAGGCCACCGCTTCAATATCCAAGTGGTTAGTCGGCTCATCTAACAACAACAGATCAGAGCGCTGCATTAAGGCTCGTCCTAACTTAAGACGAACCTGCCAGCCACCTGAGAAAGAGTCCATTGACTTGGTAAAGTCTTCTGTTTTAAAGCCAAGACCCGCCAATAACTGCTGGGCTTTTTGCGGTACTTCATACCCAGAAATTCTATCCAATCCATCATATGCTTTAACCATCGCATCATGATCACCGCTAGCTTCAGCTTCTTTTACCTGCTTGATCAGCTTTGCATAATGAGTGTCACCAAAACAGACAAAATCCAACACATTAAGTTCACTATGTTTGACCTCCTGTTCAACATAACCAATCAACCAGTCAGCAGGTATGCCAATCTGACCTGTTTCAATCGTAACTTCACCCATAATGGCTTTAAACAGGGTGGTTTTTCCCGCCCCATTCTGACCTACCAAGCCAATTTTTTGCCCAGGATGAACATTCAGGCTAATATGATCAAATAGGGGTTTTAAACCCGCTTGAATAGAGACGTTTTGAATTGATAACACTGACTAGGCCTGTTGAGTTTCGTGTAGCTGACCGTCCAATAAAGTCAACTGTCGATCCATGCGATTTGCTAAATCCAAATCATGTGTCACAACCAGTAACGCGGTATTAAACTCTTGATTTAATTCCAGCATGAGTTGAAACACTTGTTCAGCAGAATCATGGTCTAAATTTCCTGTTGGCTCGTCCGCCAAAATAACAGCAGGTTCAGTAATCAAGGCTCTGGCAATTGAGACGCGTTGACGTTCACCACCAGACAACTCAGAAGGTTTGTGATGAGTACGTTCACCTAAACCAACACGCTCTAATAAAGACTTAGCTTTTTGTTGGGCTTTAGCTGCACTTTCACGACGAATACGCAGTGGCATCATCACATTTTCAAGTGCAGTTAATTCCGGTAATAGATGGTGAAACTGATAAACAAAGCCCATGTATTTGTTACGCATTTGACCACGTTTAGCGCCCCTTAAATCTGAGAAAGGTTGAGACATAAGCTCAATCTGACCATCGGTTGGTTTATCCAGGCCTGCTAACAAGTGCAAAAGCGTACTTTTACCTGAACCTGATGTCCCGACAATGGCCACCTTTTCACCCTTTAGAATGCTCATTTGCAATCCATCAAGTACCGCAGTATCCAAGACACCATCTTGATAGACTTTCTTAATATTAGCCGCACTTAAAACCGTTGGAAGCTCATTATTCATTGATTGATTACTCATATCGTAGTGCCTCTGCCGGCTGTACTTTAGATGCTTTCCAAGCTGGATATAAGGTTGCTAATAGGGTCAAAATAAATGCCAAACTGGTCACATACCAAACATCATTCCAAACCAATTTAGAAGGAATAGAACTGATGTAATAAACATCAGCAGGAAAGAACTTAAACCCAAGAAGGTTTTCGATAAACGGAATAATCACATCAATATTCATCGCGAGTGACACCCCTCCCAATAGACCAAGTAAAGCACCCGTCAGACCAATCACTAATCCTTGAATCATAAAAATGGATTGAATCGCCATGGGTGTCGCCCCCAAGGTTCTTAAAACCGCAATATCACCCTGTTTATCTGTGACCACCATCACCATGGTCGACACAATATTGAAGGCCGCCACCATAATGATCAGTGCCAAAACAATAAACATCATGCGCTTTTCCATATCAATAGCTTTAAAGAAGTTAGCGTGTTGCTGAGTCCAGTCACGAACATACATAGGTTGATCCAATTGAGAACCTAAATCCTGACGAACACGAAAGACATCAAACAGATCCTCAATTTTTAACTGTAACGCGCCCACTGCGTTCTTATATTTGAAAACCTTTTGGGCATCTTGAATGTGAATAATCGCCAAAGCGCTGTCGTATTCATGCATCCCCGCTGAAAAGATACCACTAACGGTAAAGCGTTTAATTCGTGGTACCATGCCGACTGGCGAGAAGCTTCCTTGAGGCGCAATCAAAGTAATTTTATCCCCAACAGAAACGCCTAAGCTTCCAGCAAGTTCTGAACCCAACACCATGCTGTACTCTTTAGGTTTTAAATCCGCTAAAGTACCGCTGACCATTTTACTGTCGATATCAGCGACTTGATTTTC
>JAYENR010000168.1:0-1677 GCA_034722175.1 Pseudomonadota bacterium
ACCAAAAGACAATGGCTACCAGTCGATTCATACGGTTATTTTAGGGCCAAGCGGTAAAACCGTTGAGATTCAAATCCGCACTATGGAGATGCACCACCATGCTGAATATGGTGTGGCGGCTCACTGGCGCTATAAAGAAGGTGGATTGAGTGTCGACGAAAACCTAGAGCGCAGTATTAGTAATGTCCGTCAACTGCTTGAAAATAGCGATGATCCAGATGTTTTTAAGGAGATCAGTACCGAACTTAAAAGTCAGCACATTTATGTGTTGACCCCAACTAATGACATCATCACCTTACGTCAAGGGGCAACGCCATTAGATTTTGCCTATAACATTCATACTGAATTAGGGCATGGCTGTCGTGGTGCAAAAGTGAATGGTCGTATTCAGCCACTGACAACTGAGTTGAAAACGGGTGATAAAGTTGAAGTTTTGACCGTTAAAACCGGGGGGCCGAGTCGAAACTGGTTGAATCCAAACTTAGGTTATCTGAATAGCAGTAGTGCTCGTGCTAAGGTCAAAAACTGGTTTAATAAACAAGATAAAGTACAAAATATTCAGGCAGGAGATCTTCTTTATCATCGTGAAGTGAAACGCCTGCATGCAGGCTCAGTTAAGCCTTCTGATATGGTTGAACGCTTTAAATTGGGCAGTGAACAAGAGTTGTTTGAGGCACTTGGTAAGGGTCGTATTAATGAGCGACAACTTGCTAATGCGATTCAAGAGAAGATTAAGCCAAAGCAGAAGTCTTTTGCCTTTAAGGCTGGGTTTAAGTCAGAGCTTCCAGCAGAAGAAAAGCAGGTTTATGTTTTAGGTGCTCCGCAAATTACGACCCATTTAGCACCCTGCTGCCAGCCTGAACCTGGTGATGATATTGTCGGTTATGTGACTCGTGGTCGTGGGGTAACGGTTCATCGAAGTGACTGCCCAAATGTGCTGAATATGTCACATGAAGAGTTACAGCGTATTATCGAAGTTTCATGGAATTATATTGAAGCCGAAAATGAATGCTTTACTGCAGAGCTTTCCATTACTGCCTTTGATCGTAAAGGATTATTGCGTGATGTTATGGGGGCATTGACTGAGCTGGATATTAATCTTATGGCATCTGAAACGCATACAGATAATAGCAATCGAACAGTTTCTATGAAGTTAACTTTAGAGGTGGATGCGGGCACACAACTCGGGGATGTTTTAGATCATATTGAACGCATTCAGAACATAGAGTCTGCGACAATTACCAAAATTTAAACTGACCAGGCCTGGTCAGTTCTAAAATTTTCAATCTAGCTCTTGCGGAAGACTCTCCTGGCTAATTAAAGCCAAAGTTTTCTGCCCTTTTACTTGCTTTATTGGAAGCTCCACGCCATCAATCCATAATTGCAGTGCTTGACGTTTGTTGCCACCGGTAATCAACTTAAGAACGTATTCACTATTACTTAAGCAGGCTTGCGATAAAGTCACTCGCTCAGCAGGTGGTTTTGGGGAGTTGTACTCCGTTTGAACCAATTGATATTTCTCATCCTCATGATTATGCCCTGGGAAAAGACTAGCAGTATGTCCATCCTCTCCCATGCCCAGCAAAACCAGATCAAATACTTGGCCTGCAACGATTTTATTGTAATAGTTTACCGCTTGTTTCGCCCCTAGTTCAGCAGGCATAAAAAACTGATTGG
>JAYENR010000169.1:0-9207 GCA_034722175.1 Pseudomonadota bacterium
TTGAACTTATCATCAGTGCTCTGCTGGTGAGATTGATAATAAGGATATAGTAAGCGATATAAATCTAAACGTGCCTGCTTTTCTTGTTTTGGGTCTTGAGCTTTCTCTAATAAAGCTAATACCTCAGGTTGGTATATTTTAGATTCAAAACGAAGTTCAATTCCATCGGTAAAGAGTTTTTGTACCGAGTACCAAGCAAGATCCTGTTTGGCCGTCGATTCATCCACCTCCGATTGGATATTCATCTCAAATTCAATTTGCATGCTTGAAAATAAAATAATCCAGGCGGTTGCAACCACCATCAACACAACAAGCGCATCCTTAAGCCAACTTTTATCGATTGTGTCTAAGAATCGCACTATTTTGCCTCCTGAATAGAAGGGTCAATTTGTTTAGCAAAGGCTCTAAAGGCTTCAATGGCTTCGGTATCAACTTGTGAAAATCCATGTTTACCGATGCCCGTGTTGTTTGATTGGTAACTGAGTAATGATTGTTTGATAAGCTCTAATTCTTTTGGATCTAATTTTTGACTATTAGCAACCACCATAAACGCTGGTAGCGCAGGTGATGTCGTTAAAATATTGAGTCCTAATCCATGATAACGTTCGGCAATAAATTTAGCGACTCCACCAATTGCGTATTCATTACGAATCAGCGCTAGAGCGACCTCTTCGTGTGAACCTAAAAATTGATGAGGCATGTTGCTTAAATTGATTTTATTTTGTTGTAATAAGTATTGGGTCAATAGAGGACCACATGTTGAAAGAGGCTGGGTTAAAGCGACCTTAGTGGTTTTGGGGTGTTTAATGTCTGAAAGGTGTTGTACTCCATCCATCGGGGCAGCTAAAACACACTGGTAATAACTGTTGTTGGCATCTTGATTAATGCTAGCCAGCGCAGTGGCATCTTGTGTATGGCTTTGTAACTCAATAAAAGGCCGCGGTCCAAGCTCGAGTAGATGCACTTCACCAGCAAGGAATGCTTGGATGATTTCATCATAAGATCGGTATAATTTAGGCACGACAGGGCGTTGTAATTTTTGACTTAAGTAATTGGCAATTGGCTGAGTTTTTATAATACTAATTTTGGTTGCACTCATTGGCAACGGCGCAAAATACAGTACGTCGTTTTCAGCTTGCTGAGCAGCGATACGGTTGGGTAGGCTGAGCATAAGGAGGGTACAAATAAGTATGATAACGGCACGTTTCTGCAATTTGACCTCCTTTGCTTATTGGGCTCTATTTTTAAATGAAATAACGTTTCAAGTTTAACATGAACAATTGCTAATAAACCAGCAAACAAGCGCGTATAAATACCTGAAAAGTGTACTTTGCTATTGTTTTTATCTATGACTAACGGGGGATAAAATTTGTGGGTGGATTTTCAGTGGTGTGGCCTATAATCATAGACAGCTTAAAAAATATTTGGATTGCAGTAGGGGATAAAAATGGATAAAACGCAAGCACAGATTTTAAAACATCACGGTGGAGATGGTGAGCACGCTCGTTCAATGATTACTTCAACCTATGAACGTCGCCATGACATTGAGTTTTGGGAGTTTTGGAATGCTCAAATGGGGAGAGCGATAAGTAAAGATGATTGTTTAGTTGATTTGGGAGCGGGAATAGGGCAGTTTGTGAATGACTTGGCTCTGCGTTATCCAAACAATACCGCATTGGGTATTGAAGCCGCAGAGTACATGTTAACTGCACAAATGGAGATGGTTGAAAATGCACGATTGTTGCAGGATGATTTAAATGACCCTCAGGCGCAGATTGAAGCTGGCAAGGTGGCAACGGTGATGGCAAATATGTTAGTGCATGAACTGCCACAACCTATCCTGATGTTTAAAGCGGTTTATCAATGGTTAAAAGTGGGTGGGCGTTTTTGTATTATTGATTTGGTTCGTCAACCACTGTCGGATTACCTAGAGCATAAATACCCTGAAAACCGTTTATGGAATGAAGCCATTGGACGTGATGAAGTAGAAGACGTGTTTGAACACTTTTTAGAACACAATCGTTACCATGCTGATGACATTATCTACATGTTAACGAGCATCGGTTTTAAAGTCATTGAACACACACCACAACGCGGTGGGCGTTTTGTACGGATTGTCGTTGAGAAGTAAGTTTCAAACTTAAGTATTTCCATCGAAAGCGGACAGGCCTGTCTGCTTTTTAAAGTTATTATTTCAGGCACTAGTCAAAATTAATAAAAAAGCGTAATCTAAGATTTCTATGTTGATTTGAAAATCAGTTAACAATTTAGCTCTCTTTTTTGCAAACGAGGAGAAGATAATGTCTTCAGAGTCGCAGTTTTCTAAAAGTCCATATATTCGTTTCTTTTCTCAACTAGGTATTGAAGACATTCCGTTAGTTGGCGGTAAAAATGCCTCTTTAGGCGAGATGTATCAAAGCCTTGTGCCGCAAGGTGTGCCCGTTCCCAATGGATTTGCACTTACCTCGCAAGCCTATCGAAGTATCCTTGATGACAATGAACTGTGGCCTCGATTGCATCAGATCTTAGACCCGCTTGACCCAGAAAATACTCAAGACTTACAAAGCCGAGGGGCTTTAGCTCGTGAGTTAGTTTACACCGCTAAATTACCCGAAGTCCTATATCAAGAGATGGTGTCCGCTTATCAAACTCTAACGGACTCTTTTGGCAATCAGTTCTCGTTAGCGGTTAGAAGTTCCGCCACAGCAGAGGATTTACCCACTGCCAGTTTTGCCGGACAGCAAGATACCTATCTGAATATTTCCGGTTTAGCCGCTTATATCGATGCCTGCAAACACTGTTTTGCGAGTTTGTTTACCGACCGAGCTATTCATTACCGTTTAGATCAAGGTTTTGATCATTTTGAGGTGGCCTTGTCAGTTGGGGTGCAGTTAATGGTGCGTTCTGATTTAGCGACTTCCGGTGTTATGTTCACAGTGGATACTGAAACGGGTTATGAAGATGTGGTAATGATTACCGGAGCCTATGGTCTGGGTGAAAATGTGGTACAAGGTGCGGTGGATCCCGATGAGTTTTATGTACACAAACCGACCTTTAAAAAAGGTTATCGCAGTGTATTAAAACGCCATTTAGGGGCTAAAAAAATCAAAATGATTTACGCCATGGATGCGAATCATCGTGAGCCGATTCAAAATGTACCAACCAGTAAACATGAGCAAAAAGCCTATTGTTTGAGTGATGCAGAGGTACTTAAATTGGCGGATTTTGCGATCAAAATAGAGAACTATTACAGTAAACAAGCCGATACCCATCGCCCTATGGACATTGAGTGGGCAAAAGATGGTTTAAGCGGAGAGTTGTTTGTGGTGCAAGCTCGTCCAGAAACGGTGGTTTCACAGAAAAAAGGTGGATTATTAAAACGTTACACCTTAGCCGAGGATCGACCTGAACCCATAGTGAAAGGTCGTGCAGTAGGGAGCCGAGTCGCCAGCGGGCAGGCACGAGTTATTGATTCGGTGGAGTTTTTGCATGAATTTCAAGAGGGGGAAGTCTTGGTTGCCGATATGACCACGCCAGACTGGGAGCCGGTCATGAAAAAAGCCGCCGCTTTAGTCACCAACCGAGGGGGGCGAACCTGTCATGCAGCCATTATTGCGCGCGAGTTGGGGATTCCTGCAGTAGTTGGAACTCAACAGGCCACTGAGGTGATCGAAACAGGTAGGCGTCTTACGGTCTCTTGTATTGAGGGAGATGAAGGTCAGGTTTATGGTAAAGATATTCCTTTTACAGTAGAAGAGATCGATTTAGGCCATTTAGCATCGCCTGAAACAAAAGTGCGTATGAACTTGGGTAACCCTGAGCAAGCCTTTACGGTGAATCAAACGCCCAATGATGGGATTGGTTTAGCACGCATGGAATTTATTATTAGTAATAGCATTCAGATTCATCCGCAAGCGTTAATTAATCCTGAAAAGGTTCCGAGTGAAAAGGAACGTGACCAAATCAGTCAATTGACTGAAGGCTTTGATAACGGTCAGGACTTTTTTGTGCATAAATTATCGGAAGGCATTGCCACCATTGCGGCTGGTTTTTACCCTAAAGAGGTGGTGTTACGGTTATCGGATTTTAAAACTAATGAGTATGCAACGCTAATTGGTGGCAAGGTGTTTGAAGAGAGAGAAGAGAATCCAATGTTAGGGTTTAGAGGTGCTTCTCGTTATAACGACCCTGAATATAAGTCGAGTTTTGCCTTGGAATGCCAAGCTGTCATGCGTGTTAGAGAGAGCATGGGGTTGGATAATGTCATTGTCATGGTGCCCTTTTGCCGACGAATTGAAGAGGCCAGATTGGTGATTGAAAACCTAGCAATGAACGGTTTGGTACGAGGTCAACAAGGTCTTAAAGTGTATATGATGGTCGAGATTCCAAATAATGTTTTATTGATGGATGAATTTTCAGAATTCTTTGATGGTTTTTCGATTGGTACTAATGATCTGACACAGTTAGTGTTGGGGGTGGATCGAGACTCTCAGAAGGTAGCGTTTGAATATGATGAGCGTGATCCTGGGGTGAAAAAAATGGTACAAATGGCGATTGAGGGTGCGAAACGTAATCACAAACCCATTGGAATTTGTGGGCAAGCCCCATCGGACTATCCTGAATTTGCCGAATTTTTAGTTGGCTTGGGAATCGATTCAATCAGCTTAAACCCTGATTCGGTGTTAGATACGCTGCCTGTTATTTTAGAGGCAGAACAGAAGCTGAAACATTAAGGTTTAAAGGCTAAGCAGGCCTGTTCAGTTTTGAAATGCTCTATTTTGAACTCAACAGGCCTGTTCAACTGCTCACAATAACCTGTGGATAACTTGTAAATAAGTGTATAAGTGCGATATGTTCATGTTTACAAGCTTATATTACAAGCCGAAGGCGTTTTCAATTCGGTGTGGTTCAGTTTGTTGGTCTAAGAAGGTTAAGAGATCAAACTGCATGGCTTTGTCTTGGTATTGAGGGTGTTGTTGTAGAAAACGTTGTGCACAGCGGACAATTCTTTGTTGCTGTTGAGTTGAAAGGGTTTCTGCAGGGTCACCATAGTGATTGTTTTTGCGGTACTTTACTTCAAAAAAGATCAGACGATTCTGTTTAGATTCAAAACCTATCAGATCAATCTCGCCACCTTTGCATAGGTAGTTCTGGGCAATGATCTCAAAATGATTCTGTTGTAACCATTTGGCGGCTTGTTGCTCTTTGTTTTGACCGATGAATTTGCTTTTTATGCTTTGCAAGACGTTCATCGGTTAACCACTTAGTTTGGGGTGATGACTTGAACGCCATCCACCAAGGTTGATTGAGTGATGGGCAGTAGATCGGTACTGGCTTGAACTGGCGTTATTGAGTTTGCTGGTTGTTCCGTCTCTTGTGTATTTGGGGTTTCTAAAGTCGATACTTCATTCTGTAACGCTTCTAAACGCTCTTGTTCCATCAACTCTTCAAGTAGCTGTTGTTCCGTTTTGATGACAACGGGTGGAACCCAACGTTTTAATAGGCCGTCTTTAGAGTATTGTGCCCAAATGAGTTTTTTATCCACCTCTTGACCGTCTAAATAGAGGATGCCACTTTGTCCCTGAGTGAGACATAAGTTAGGTGCAAGATTACTTAATTGGCTAGCTAATATAAAGCTATCCCAACCAAAAGCTTCCAATTCCGAATTTAAAGCATTGTGGTTAAACACGGCAGGAATAGTTGGAAAAATCACATTGCTTAAATCTTTGTGAGGCTCAATGTTTTGTAAATCATTAGGTGTTAAATTTGATGTGGCGTAAACCGGTAAATCTAACTGAAAGAACTCAAATTGCGGATGGAACACGGCGACCTGTTTCTCATTCCCTATCAGCACAATGGCTTGGAGATCTTTACGAGTACGCGGGAAGAACTCCAACTTAGCACCCAATAACCAACGTAAATTATTGTAACGCGTTTGGCTCTGTTCTTCGTTGATTAGGCCACCGAGCTCTTTACGTAAGTTTAATTTTTCTAAAGAGTAAGGGCGTAATAGGGCTTGGTTCTCTTCGTTTGATAGCCACTGAGACATTAACGTCTGTGCGGTACTCATATCACGTTTGTTTTCACTGCTTAAAATACCAATACGAGTCAAGTTGTTGTTTTGTAATTGTTTGGTAATTTGTATCGCTTCGCTTTGGCTACGGAAATTAAACGATTTAAAAGAGGTTTCATCGCTGCTGTTTAAAGCCAGAATATCAGTGATATTCTGTCCAGATAGCTGGTCAATCGCCGCTTTGGTTAGAGGGCCAATGACTAAATCAGCACCTTGCTGTTTGGCAAGTTGATATTGTTCAAGGACTTCTTCGACGTTGCTGCTGTCGTAAAACTTCAGTTTGATTGACTGGTTTGACACCATATAGGCTTTTAACAACCCATTACGAATTTGGCTGCTCACATATTGATATTTGCCTTTAAACGGCAGAAGTACCGCAATTTGGCGAATGCTTTGTTGAGTTTTTAAACGGTGTTGCAGAGCGGATAGCAGATGCGATTGATACAGTGCGTCCTCATCAAAATGCTGTAAATCTTCTAACGCTTGTAACTTAAACAGGCCTGGTTGGTTTAGAGCCGCTAATAGATGCGCCCAGCTTTCTAGTGAAGGGTGGCGGCTTGCAGCCAGTTGGTTGATGGCGGTTTCGTTATTGAAGTGCCCAGAGAGCGTATGCCAAATCATATATTCAATGGCTAATTGATTGTCCGCATCCGCCAACTGCCAGAGCTGTTCACTCAACTCAATATATTGAGGCCAGTTCTGTGAAGCTTGAGCTTGCTTAATTGAACGTTCAAGCTGTTCAATTTTCAATTCCGTCATCGACTTTTGATCTTTTTGCGGGAGGACAATATCGGGTTTGGCTTCAACCGTGGCTTTCGGTTTAGGTGCGCTACAGGAGGTTAAACCTAGCAGCGTAACAGCAAGCAGGCCTGATGAGATAAATAAAGCAGTGGTCTTGTGCATTTTTATATAGAATGAGTCACAATTAATCGTACTGCTGATTATAAAGCATACACAGATGGAGTGATTTGATTTTATGCAACAAAACACTGAAAACTCAGGTACTTTATATATTGTCGCCACGCCAATCGGTAACTTAAAAGACATTACCCATCGTGCGGTCGAAACCTTAGAGAGGGTCGATTGGATTGCCGCCGAAGATACTCGCCATACGCAAAAACTATTGCAATCGTTGGCCATTAACCGTCCATTGATCAGTTTGCATGATCATAATGAACAAGCGCGTATGGGTCAGTTGCTAGAAAAATTAAAGGCGGGCGAGAGTGGCGCACTGGTGTCTGATGCGGGGACACCTTTGATTAATGATCCCGGTTTTCATCTAGTGAAGTTACTGCGTCAAGAGGGCATTAATGTGGTGCCGATTCCCGGGCCATCTGCCGTCATTACTGCCTTGTCTGCGGCAGGGCTTCCGACTGATCGATTCAGTTATGAAGGCTTTTTGCCTGCAAAATCGCAAAAACGGATTAATGTCTTAACCGAATTACAAAATGACACCCGTACTTTGGTGTTTTACGAGTCGCCACACCGTCTAATGGATACCTTGCCTGCCTTAGCGGAAGTATTTGGTGCAGAGCGTCAAATGGCGGTCGGGCGTGAACTGACTAAAACCTATGAACAGTTTGTATCGGGTTCGGTCAAAGAAGTCCTAGATTACTTTACGGAAAACCCCGATAAAGTCCGTGGTGAGTTTGTGTTGATGGTGATGGGAGCAATTGTAGAAGAGGACACTGATGTTACAGATCACGATGCACTGATTTTGTCGATGTTAAAACAAAGTCTGCCCGTTAAACAAATTTCCGAAATCATCTCTGATTACAGCGGAGAAAAGAAAAAACCGATCTATAACCGAATATTGCAGTTAAAAGATTGATGTTTGCTTCTATAACCTCGCCTGTTCAGTTTTAACAAGATCAAAACCTAAAAAGGTGCCTAAAGACACCTTAAGTGGTCTCGTTAATCTTTTGAGTAGTTTCTTAGTTTAAAGGCCTTTATTCTTTTTCTTAAGACTGAAATTCCAATAGAGCAATCAATTCGTCATACTGTTCGGCCGACAGCACTTGTTTTAAACCAAAGACACACTCAATGGTTAAGGTCATACGTTTTTTATCTAAAGCGGCCAGTTCTTCAATCAACTTCATGCTGTGTTCTAAAGAGCCATCACCGTCTAATGTTTCATCTTTAAGCTCGTTTTTAAGGTTGTTGTATTGCGCATTAATATATTCCACCTCGGCAAAACTTTTACGTGAGATGCCTCTGACCTTATCTAGTTGTGTGCCGGATACCTCTAATGTATCCAGGTTATCTAAGAGTAGAGGCATTAACGTCGTGACATTTGAAGAGGGCTTAAAGTCCTCTGCAAAAGCGGGATGTATTAAGGCAAGTGTGCTGACGAATATTAAGCTTTTAATGAGTGGGCGCATGGTGTTCCTTTTGGCTATTTTGTCAAACAGACCTAATAGTAAATCTTAGGTTTAAGTAGGTCGTGGTTTTAATCGAGGCTGTTAAAAATTTACCAGGCCTGTTCAATTTAAAACAGGCCGTTTTTGTAATCTGAAAAGGCCTGCTGGATCTCCTCTTCGGTATTCATCACAAATGGACCACCTTGCACGATACTTTCTTTCAAAGGTGTGCCTGCAATTAACAGCAATCGGCTATCAGCTTGGCTTTCAAGTTGGACGGTATCGCCTGAATTTAATACCGCCAGTTGTCCCGTTTTTATGCTTTGGCTCGCTTTGCCATTGAGTTGTACTTCACCTTTATGAAGATAAATAAAAGCGGTTTCTTCGGTGTTTAATTTTTGTTTAAAGTGGCTACTTTTAGGCAGGTTGATATCTAAGTAGGTTGGATGAACAAACTCATTATTAATGACGCCTTGCGTGCCCTGTTCGGTAATACCTGCAATGACTCTAATGCGAGCGCCATCGTCATGGGTTTCGACAGGAATCTGCTCGGGTACAAACTCTTGATATTTAGGTTCACTCATTTTGGCAAAACTGGGCAGGTTGACCCACAGCTGAAATCCCATTAATAGACCGTCTTCTTGCTCAGGCATTTCAGAGTGAATAATGCCTCGTCCTGCGGTCATCCACTGTACGCCACCTGCTCTAATCACCCCTTCATTACCCTGGCTGTCTTTATGTCGCATATTCCCCGCTAATAGATAGGTCACAGTT
>JAYENR010000170.1:0-40616 GCA_034722175.1 Pseudomonadota bacterium
AAATTGAAGGATTACGCCTTGAAGAGAAGAAGTTACGAGCCAATGATGATTTTACTGCGGAGGAAGAAGCTCGCCTGAATGCAGAGCGTGCTGCGTATCAGAAACAGTTTGAAGTATTCCAAGCTAAAACTCAAGTATTGTATGAGCAAGCGCAACACTTAGGTTCGGTCACGATGAATATTGCGGGTGACAAGCAGTTAAATGTTCCGGTTCGTAATATCGTACATTTCTGGCAACCGAATAACATGGGTTTTGTTGAAGAAATTAGCTTCTTCTTTAATGCGATGGGCAATTTCTTAATGGATGACCCACGAGAAGCCAATACGGAAGGGGGGGTGTTCCCAGCGATCATCGGTACCGTTACCATGGTGATGTTAATGGCCTTGTTTGTCACGCCTATGGGAGTGATCGCGGCAATCTATATGAGCGAATATGCAAGAGAAGGCTTTGTCCTTCGTATGGTACGTATCTCCATTAACAACTTGGCGGGTGTGCCTTCCATTGTATTTGGTATTTTTGGTTTAGGCTTCTTTGTCTATATTATGGGGTCGTCAATCGATGAACTGTTTTATAGCTATGCCTTACCAAGCCCAACCTTTGGAACGTCTGGATTGTTGTGGGCCTCATTAACGATGGCTTTGTTAACTTTGCCGGTGGTGATTGTCTCGACTCAAGAAGGCTTGTCGCGTATTCCGCGTGCCTTACGTGAAGGTGGTTTGGCGTTAGGAGCAACTAAATCAGAAACAATTATGCGAATTGTTTTACCTATGACCACGCCAGCGATTATGACTGGTCTGATTCTGGCGATTGCGCGTGCTGCGGGTGAAGTTGCACCGTTAATGTTGGTAGGGGTCGTTAAACTGGCTCCAGAACTGCCGCTGGATATGGTGTCACCGTTTGTGCATCTAGACCGTAAGTTTATGCACTTAGGTTTCCATATTTATGATGTTGGTTTCCAGAGTCCAAACGTTGAAGCCTCGCAGCCGTTGGTTTATGCAACTTCGCTGTTATTGGTATTGATTATCTTAAGCTTAAACTTGGGAGCGATTATGATTCGTAACCGTTTACGTGAAAAATACAAAGCATTAGACAACTAATCTCAACAGGCCTGGTTTAAATAATGAACAGGCCTGTTCACAATGAATTTTAAAATATTGAGTATCAACCTGCTAAATAGGCTAGGTTAGAAGGAATTGAAAATGAGTGAAAAAAGTATCAGTGTTTCTTTGGATCGTGATCACCGAAGTATGACATTAGCAGACGAATCAGTGGCAATGGAAGTTAAAGATTGGAACTTATATTACGGAACTAAGCAAGCGCTTACTAACGTCAATATGATTGTTCCAGAGCATCGCGTTACGGCTTTTATCGGCCCGTCAGGGTGCGGTAAATCAACTTTGTTACGCTGTTTTAACCGTATGAATGACCTGATTGATATCGTCAACGTTGATGGTGAAATGACATTGCACGGTGATGATATGTACAGCAAAACGATGGATGTGGCTGCACTGCGTCGTCGTGTAGGCATGGTATTTCAAAAGCCCAACCCATTTCCAAAATCCATCTACGAAAATGTGGCTTACGGGTTACGTTTACAAGGCATCAGTGATAAAACTGTTTTAGATGAAACCGTTGAGTGGGCTTTAAGAGGCGCAGGGCTTTGGGAAGAAGCCAAAGATCGTTTGAATGAAAATGCGCTAGGATTGTCTGGTGGACAGCAGCAACGACTGTGTATTGCTCGTGCCATTGCGATTAAGCCAGAAGTTCTACTGTTGGATGAACCAACTTCTGCCCTAGACCCGATCTCAACTTTGGCCATTGAAGAGCTTATTTTTGAACTGAAAAAAGAGTTTACGATACTGATTGTTACGCATAATATGCAGCAAGCAGCTCGTGTTTCAGATTATACTGCGTTTATGTATATGGGTGAATTGATTGAATATACCGATACTGACAGTCTGTTTACTAACCCTCAGGTTAAACGAACAGAAGATTACATTACCGGTCGTTACGGCTAGGTTTATTGTTTAAAGTTTAGTATAAAAAAATAATCGGTGAGGATAAGAGTATGGAAAGAACAGAATTTAAAGCGCACATTTCAGAACAGTTAAACCGAAACTTAGAAGAGTTATTTAACCAAGTTTTAGAGATGGGTGGCCTGGTAGAACGTCAAATTGAAAACGCAGTATTAGCCGTACAGAATGGTGATGTTCAGTTAGCTAAAGAGGTCTTAGCAATTGATAAAATTATCAATAAAGAAGAGATGGAAATTGACCGTCTGTGTGCTCGTGTTTTGGCGCGTCAGCAGCCAACGGCATCTGATTTACGTCTAATCATTATCGCGATTCGAATTGCCGTCGATTTGGAACGTATGGGTGATGAAGTCGTTAAAACCGCTAAATTGGTGATTAAAATGGCCGATTTGGATATGGAGTGTTCGTCTATGCCAGGTTATAACGAGCTATTAGAATTAACTTCTGGCTCTAATGAAATGTTAAAAACAGTCTTAAATGCATTTGCTCGCCTAGATACATCAAATGTTGTCAATGTTATCGATGAAGAAGAGCGTTTAGATGATGTCCTAAGGGTGTCGATGAAGCAGATGATGATCGGGTTTAAAGCGGCAGAGATTGAACCTGAATACTTAATGGAAATGGTGTTTGCTTTACGTGCCAGTGAGCGTATTGGTGATCACGCAGCCAATATTGCAGAAAGCATTGTCTACCTAGTTGAAGGGAAAGATGTTCGTAATATGGATGTGGATAAATTAAATGAATTTATAAGCGAGCTTAGAGATTAAATTTTCAATAGCTGAACAATTTAGTGAAGTTGACATGGTAAGAATATGACAAAAAGTACGATTCTAATGATTGAAGATGAAGCAGCTATTCGTGATATGTTGAAATTTACTTTATCCGCCGCCGAGTATGAGGTGTTAGAAGCCTCTAATGCTGAACAGGGTTGGTCAATTTTATTAGAACAAAAACCTGATTTGATTCTTTTGGATTGGATGTTACCTGGCGTGAGTGGGGTTTCATTAGCTCAGCGTATTCGACAGAATGACAAAACGCGCTCTATTCCCATTATTATGTTGACGGCAAAAGGCGAAGAAGATGATCAGGTTCAAGGCTTTGAAGCGGGGGCGGATGACTATGTGGTTAAGCCGTTTTCACCACGTGCTTTAATGGCACGAATCAAAGCGCTGTTACGTCGTCAGGATAGCGATCTATCATCAGGTGAGATGATTAATGCAGGCAGAATGCAGCTTGATCTTGGTAGTCATCGTTTTAGTATCGATAATCAAGAAGTGAAGCTGGGGCCGACCGAGTTTAAATTGATTCATTATTTTATGACTCATGCAAATCGTGTGTTTTCTCGTTCTCAACTGTTAGATCATGTTTGGGGAGAGAATATCATTGTTGAAGAACGTACCGTTGATGTTCATATTCGTCGTTTGCGTAAGTTATTAGAGCCAGAGGGGGTCGCAGATTACATTCAAACCATTCGTGGTTCTGGATACCGTTTTTCGGTGGTTGAGGAGTAATATTTGTTTTCTAGCGGTGTCACAAGAGAGTTAACGTGGGTTATTCTTACGCTCTGGGCGCTGCTGTTCTTCTGTTGGATTACCGATCTTTGGGTGCAAAGCCTATTTGCCTATTTGGTGCTGTATATTTTTCGTATGCTATGGAGTATGCGAAAGTTTGAAAAGTGGATGGACAAAGGCACCAAAGGCTCGTTTCCTCCCGCTTCTGGTTTCTGGAGCGAACTTACCTATTTAGTTTCTAAAAAACAACGTGCGTTAGAAACGCACGCTGATCTTCAGTTGTATAAGTCTGAGCAATTTAAAGCGGCTTCAATGTTAATTCCAGATGGGATTGTTTCATTAGATCAAAAAAATCATATCGAGTGGTTTAATGCCTCTTCAAAAACGATTTTGCAATTAAGCCGTCAAGATATTGGTCGCTCTATTGAAGCTTTAGTACGATTTCCAGAGTTTATTCAATATCTTAAAGATGAAGAGTTTGATACCTCAATCACTAGCAACTCTTTGCATAGCCCGCAACGTATCTATAATTTAAAAATTATTCAGTATTATGAGAATCATAAGCTGCTGATTGTTAAAGATATTACCGACTTCTACAACCTAGCACAAATTCGCCGAGATTTTATCGCTAACGCCTCTCATGAGTTACGTACCCCATTAACAGTTTTGAAAGGCTACCTTGAGGCGATGGTGGATACACCAGGCCCCCATCATGATATGTGGTTGCCAGCACTCACGAATATGGAAGATCAGTCTGATCGAATGAAAGCGATTATTGATGACCTACTGACCTTGTCTAAAATGGAGTCGGAGACAATTACCGCAACTAAAGACATAGTGAACGTACCTGATATTTTAGATAAGTTAAAACAGAATGCGGACCAACTAAGTCACGGTCAACACCAGTTTGAATTTTCAATCGAAGAAGATCTATGTATTTCTGGGTTTACAGAACCACTTAAGAGTGTTTTTACAAATCTAGTCACCAATGCCGTGCGTTATACCCCTGAAGGAGGGGATATTAAAGTGGCTTGGTATAGCGATAAAAAGGGCGTGCACTTCAGTGTGACGGATACTGGAATCGGTATTGCTGCGGAACATATTCCGCGTTTAACGGAACGTTTCTATCGAGTCGATGCGGCACGCTCTCGTGGTACAGGTGGCACAGGGTTAGGGCTGGCGATTGTTAAGCACATTTTAGAGCGCCACGGAGCGACTATGCAGGTTGAAAGTCTGGTTGGTAAGGGGTCCACTTTCCGATGTAATTTCCCTACCCGCAAAGTTGCCTGCCAATAATTCAATTCGGTCTTGGATTTCAACCAGGCCTGTTGAGTTTAATTTGAATATTTACTCTGTCTTTTTAATCATCCAGTGAATCCTAACCCGTGCGGAATAAACCCTAGTTAGATATAGTCATGAACGGATATTTTGCTTGTTTTAAATAGTGTTCAGTTTTATTTAAGATGTTATTAAGCGCTTGTCATCCTGTATGGTGATTGCTGGTATTTGCTGAGGAAGTTAATTTCAGGCAATAAAAAAGGGAGTTGAAAACTCCCTTGTTAATATTTAAATCTAATTTCTTATTAAGGCATCATTGCGCCACGAATAGCGAAATAGAAGATTGCTGCTAACAGAGCAGAAGCGGGAACGGTAATAATCCAAGCAGCTGCTATTTTCAAGAAAGCAGAACGTTTAACTAACTCTTTTTGGTATACCTTATTTAAAGACTTACGTTCTTTTTTAGTCAGGTCAACATCGGCCTTTTTTGATTTTAATTGCGTTAACATCTCCTGTTTTTGTGCCAGTGAAGAGCTTTCAAAACGTTGGATAAACGCTTCTACTTCTTGTTGGTCTGCACCTTGGTGGTGATCACGAATCTCTTGGATCGTTTTAGCATGGGTACGTTTTAGGTACTCGCGTAAGAAACCAACCCCAAATACACCACCCACGGCAATATGCGTAGAACTTACTGGTAGACCTAGCTGCGAGGCAATAATAACGGTAATCGCTGCTGCCATCGCAATTGCAAAGGCACGCATTTGATCAAGCTCGGTAATCTCTTGTCCAACCGTCTTGATTAACTTAGGTCCAAACAGTAGCAGACCTAAACTAATCCCGAGAGCACCAATTAACATCACCCATAATGGAATTTCTGCTTTAGAAGAGACGCCTTGGCTTTGCAGTGCGTCATTAATTGCGGCTAACGGCCCAACGGCGTTGGCCACATCGTTGGCACCGTGAGCAAAACTCAATAGAGCTGCGGCAAAAATTAATGGAATGGTGAAGAGAGAGTTAATGCTGTCTTTATTGTTTTCTAGCTTAGAAGCTTGGCGAGCAATCATCGGTTTGACAGTCACATAAATAAACACTGCGATAGTTAAACCAACTAGTCCTGCGGTGACAAAGTCCACTTTCCAAATTTTCTTTAAGCCTTTTAGGATTAGGTAGGTAGAGAAAGCCCACGCCATGATTGCAATTAACAGCGGTAACATTTTCTTAGCAGAGGTCAACATATCATCTCGATAGGTGATACCGCGTTTAATCCACATTAGGAAGGTGGCGGCGATTAAGCCACCGATCACCGGAGAGATCACCCAGCTGGCGGCAATCGCGCCCATTTTATCCCAGTTAGCAATATTCCAGCCTGCTGCCGCAATACCAGCCCCCAGTACGCCACCCACAATAGAGTGCGTAGTTGAAACGGGAGCGCCTAATGCCGTCGCAATATTTAACCAGATGGCACCTGCCAGAAGTGCGGCCATCATTAGCCAGATAAAGGTGCTGCTGTCACCGATCAATTCAGGGTCAATAATCCCCTTTTTGATTGTGCTGACGACTTCACCGCCTGCAATCAAGGCTCCAGCAGATTCAAAAATCGCGGCCAGGATAATGGCACCTGTTAAGGTTAAGGCTTTAGAACCTACCGCAGGACCAACGTTGTTGGCTACGTCATTGGCACCGATATTCAGAGCCATATAACCACCGATCATTGCGGCAACCACTAACTCAATGCTGACTGTCCCTGTCCCTACATTTAAAGTAGAGGTAAACAGCATGATTAAAATAATAAAAAGTAAAGCGGTACCAAAACGGTACATCTCTTTTCGGCCACGAGAGGTCGCGTTTTCTATGTCGTTAATATTGCGGAATTCCATAATATTATCTCAAGTGTTAATAATTGCGGGCATTGTAAACAATTTTATTTGTCAGCACCGATGTTAGTTAGATTTTTCTGCAATCTAACTGTCATATTTTAGGGGTTTTAATGAGGTCTGTCATATATATGTCATATTTCAGTTCAAGTTGTCATTATTCTTTAAAACTGGCGGTACAAATGATCCCTATAATTTGCTCTGTAAATTAAACAACCAATTTTTATTTAGGATTTTTTTATGTTGAAACGTAATCTTTTAGTTGCAATGGGTCTTGCTACGGCAATGGCTTCTCAAACTGCAATCGCGGCTGTTGACGCTGATCTACCTACTTACCAAAAAGTATCTGGTGTATCTGGTAACTTAAACTCAGTAGGTTCTGATACTTTAGCAAACCTTATGACGCTATGGGCTGAAGAGTTCAAACGTAACTACCCTAACGTAAATATCCAGATCCAGGCTGCTGGTTCTTCTACTGCTCCTCCAGCTTTGACTGAAGGTACTTCAAATGTTGGTCCTATGAGTCGTAAGATGAAGACTAAAGAAGAGACTGGTTTTGAAAAGAAATGGGGTTATAAGCCGACTCCAGTAGCAGTCGCGATCGATGCATTAGCGGTATATGTGAACAAAGATAACCCAATCAAAGGTTTAACTATTCCTCAGGTTGATGCGATCTTCTCATCTACTCGTAAGTGTGGTGCTAAAGCGGATATCTCAAATTGGGGTGAAGCTGGTGTTGACGGTTCTTTAGCTAACAAGTCGATCCAGATTTATGGTCGTAACTCAGTATCTGGAACTTATGGTTACTACAAGAAAAAAGCACTTTGTAAAGGTGACTTTAAGTCTTCTGTAAACGAACAGCCTGGTTCTGCTTCTGTAGTTCAGTCAGTCTCTGCTTCTATGAACGCGATCGGTTACTCTGGTATTGGTTATAAAACTGCGGGTGTTAAAGCGGTTCCTCTAACTAAGAAGCCTGGTAAGCCATTTGTTGCAGCGACAAATGAAAACGCTTTAAACGGTACTTACCCACTATCTCGTCTACTTTACGTTTATGTAAACAAGGCTCCAAACAAAGCCGTTGAGCCAGTTGTTGCTGAATTCTTCAAGCTAGTTCTTTCTAAAAGCGGTCAGCAAGTTGTAGAGAAAGATGGTTATATCCCTCTACCAGCTAAAGTTGCAGCTAAGCAGTTAGCAAAACTTAAGTAAGTTTAAAACTTAATTAAGCTGTTCAAAAAAGCCCCGCAATGCGGGGCTTTTTGCTTTCTGACGTTTCATTTAACCTGACCAGGCCTGGTCAGAATATAAAATCGTTTTTATGGAATTTCGATTTCCACATCACCTAATGGAATCACACTACAGGTTAAGATATGGCCTTTTTGAGCATCATAGGCAGGGGATTGAATCTCTTCTACTTCACCTGAAATCAACTTTACTTCACAAGCACCACAGTTTCCGCCACGGCAGCTATACGGCATATCAAAACCATTTTCATCCAACGCTTCCAGCATTGAAAACTGCCCGTCAAACTCACATTCACCTTGACCAATTACATTGATTTTTGCCATGTTAAATTCCTACTTAATCGTATGATAAAAACCTATTTTAGCAATTTTCTTTAAAGATCATTCGGGTAGAATATACAAAAAATTTATGACCCATCAATAAAGGCTTATATGACGTTATGACATGGAATGATTTTCAAACCCGGTTTCAAACACTGCGCGATAACAAAGCATTTGAAATGTTTGTTATCACCATCATTATTTTTTCATCATTAATGATCGGTATTCGTACCTATGACTTACATCCTGTTGCAGAAAATGCACTGATTATTTTAGATTACGGGGTAACGCTGTTTTTCTTAATGGAAATCCTGATTCGTATGGCGGCTGAGCCTCGTTTCTGGGACTTCTTTAAGAAGGGTTGGAATGTCTTCGATTTTATTATCGTCGTTGTGAGTTTGATTCCGTTAGATGATTCCGAATACGCCTTAGTGGCTCGTATGTTACGTCTGTTCAGGGTGATGCGTCTGATCTCGTTTATTCCAGAACTACGAGTATTGGTGAGTGCGTTAATTTCAGCAATGCCGAGAATGGGGTATGTGGCGTTGTTGATGTTTATCATTTTCTATCTATACGCGGTGATTGGTAACTTGCTGTTTGGTGCTTTAAACCCAGTTCTATGGGGCGATTTAGGAATCTCTTTATTGACTCTATTCCGTGTGGCGACGTTTGAAGATTGGACAGATGTTATGTATGAAGCGATGACTTTGTACAGTTTAAGTTGGATCTACTTTGTGACCTTTATCTTCTTCTCAGCCTTTGTATTCTTAAATATGATGATCGGGATTGTGGTGGAAGTGTTAGATGAAGAGCACAAGAAAATGGAAGCGGAGAATATGGCTGAAAGCCTTGCTGAAGAGAAGTCCGCTCAACAAAGCTATGAGAATAAGATGGAAAATGAGATTGCCGATTTACATAAAAAACTGGATCTACTGTTAGCTCAACAAACCAAGTGATTTAGTTTCTCTAAGATAGAAAAAAGGCTCTTGAACTTAGTTTAAGAGCCTTTTCTATGGAGTGAGATTAGTGTTTTATTGATCTTACCAAACTAAGGGTTTGTAACCTTCTTCTTGCAGTTCCATTAGGGCAGCAGCACCCACCTCAGCATACTCTGCAAAAGGGCGCATGTCAGAGTGTGCCCAGTGAATGGTGTTCATAGTGTTACCACACGCAACCCAGCGTACATTGTAGTCTTTAGCAAAACTTTCGACTCGTTCATACGTCAGAGCATCGACTTCACGTTTTGGCTCTTTCGCTAAAACGTGCAGCCCTGGTCCAATTGCAACCACTGCGATATCAACATTATCACCATAACGTTTAATCATCGCTTGAATCGAGTTTAGGATTCCTGTCTGATAAGCGGCATCCGACTTATTAAACATGTAGACCGCTTTATGTTCAGCTGGATCACCCGGAAAACGATCGCTTGGTGGATCTTGCAGTTCAGGCACCATTTTTAATTGAAAGTCACTATCAGTGGTAGCTTGACCGTCTGCGATACTTAAGCTCGTCACCAAACTTAATGAAATAATAAATGTTGCTTTAAGCAAGTGCATGTAACCGCTCCTGGGTGTGTAAATGAGGCCTTTGTGTAAGCTAAAAAAACTTGTAATTTTAGTTCGTTTATTACTTATACAAAGGTCTATAAATAAAGGTTTGGCTTATTATTATACTGGGCTTTTCAATAAAGTGTTTTGCATGGGTCATAGAATAGTTTTATACTGGATAGATTATTTTTTACGGAAAAGGAGTTGTTATGTCAACGACCATTCAGGTTCAAATTGAACAAGCCATTCAAGACAACTTTAACATTACATTTTTTGAGTTATTAAATGAGAGTCATATGCACTCTGGTCCAGCACCAGAATCACACTTTAAACTCACGCTAGTTTCTGATGATTTTGGTGAGTTGAGTAAGGTTAAGCGACAGCAAGCGGTATATAGAGCTTTAAAAGAGCAGATGCCGCAGTTTCATGCGTTGGCTTTGCATACTTATACGCCACAAGAGTGGTCAGAATTAGTCTCAGCACCTAAGTCTCCGCGTTGTACAGGCGGACATTAGGTTCGCTTTGGTTTTAAACGGAACAGGCCTGTTGGCTCTTAAGTCTCAAGTCCTTCAATAGGTTTGTTAAGACGCTTTGGGCTAAGCGTTTAGGCCACGTCTTGTTGTTCTGAGTTAACCAATAATTCAGGGTAGGTCATATTCCAGATTTTAGTGAACTGTTCGTGGTCTAACTTGTGTTGCAATAACACTAAAGCCTGAATGTATTGATCGACATACATATAGTTGCCTTTTTTTAACGACTGCCACAAGTGACGGTATTTCGTTGGCAAGAAGTGTTTGAAGTGTGGAATCAGACCAAATTCATCTTCGGTTGCCTGAATTCGATTCATTACTTCATGACGCGCTCGGATACGGTATTGTTGTTCGTATTGATCGAGAATACGCCCCGCAAAAAACAGCAGACCTGCTGCAACTAAAAAACTGCCAATGATTGAGTCAAACAGTAAGACGCCCGCTAGGGTAAATAGCCCCAATAAGATGGTGGTGACTGGAATAGTAAGAATTGAGATCCACTGTTTATTGCCTTTTAGCTCATTGGTAACGGCTACAATGTCGAACTGATTGACATCAATCGAGTGTAGACGTGCCAAAATATCTTCCGCTTGAGGAATGGCAATGGCTTGTTCAGAGTCTTGATTCATAGACGAGGCACTTTGTGTATTTGGTTCCATAATCGTTATTCAATTGTTTGTCAGGTTTCTGACATATAAACATTTAGACTGAACTTAATGCTATTTTTTGATAGTTTAGAGTTTATTTTGTCAGTTTTTTACTCTTTTTAGCCTTTGGCTTGCACTTTTGTGGGCAATCAAAGGTGTGTCTGTGCTTAGTTTCTATACAGTAAGCAGTAAGCTTGCCACCCCATAAACATCCGGTATCGGTTGAGTGAATCGAATAAGCATCTACCGCACCTAAGGTTGACCAATGTCCAAAGAAGATTTCATGCGTTTTACTTTTACGATTGTTATGTACAAACCAAGGTTGGTAAGGGCCTGTGGACGATCCAGGTGCAGACTTTAATTTAAAATCTTGTTTCCCCTTACTGTCACAGTATCTCATACGGGCAAACGCATTTACAAAATAACGAATTCGTGGCCAACCACTCATGCTGTTATCCCACTCTTCAGGTTCACTGCCAAATAGATTTTCAGTCAAAAAATCTTTCCAATCTGTCCCTTTAAGGTGGGCTTCGGCCTCTTTGGCATAACCTTGTGCTTCACGAATGGTCCATTGTGGAGGGATACCGGCATGCATCATCACGGCGTTGTAAATAGGGTGGGTCACCATTAACGGTTGATGGCGTAACCACTCGATCAATTCATCGGCATCTTTGGCCTCTAAAATGGGTTGAATGGTATCGGATTTAGACTGGAATTTTTCTAAGCCTGCGTAAGCCGCAAGCAAGTGAAAATCATGGTTTCCTAAGACAATGTCACCGCGACCCGCTTCATTGACTTCTTTTACAAAGCGTAGGCACTCTAAAGACTTTGGCCCACGGTTAACGATGTCGCCGACAAACCACAGGTGATCTTGTTGTGGTTGATAATTGATCTGTTTAAGCAGGCCTTGAAGCTCATCAAAACAGCCTTGTAAGTCGCCAATGACATAGGTTGCCATAGTCTAAAATTCCTAATCGTTTAAGTTTGAAATGGGGGTTGGGGATTATTTTAAGAGTTGGCCTGTTGATACAAGTTGGCCAATTCAACAAACTTCTCTACCGATAAACTTTCCGCACGGGCAGATGGGTCAACACCACAAGACTCAATTTGTTCCGAATCCAACATGCCTTTTAAGGTGTTACGTAATGTTTTACGTTTTTGACTAAATGCCTGTTTAACCAGCTTGGCAAACAGGGCTTCATCATTGGCTTTAAAGGGTTTGTCTTGGTATGGCACCAAACGCACAATGGCTGAATCTACTTTAGGTGGCGGGGTAAAGTTCTCTGGTCCAACTACAAACAAGTTTTCAGTATGGCAAGCGTACTGAATCATCACACTTAAACGCCCAAAAGTACGGCTACCAGGTTCAGCACAAATGCGGTCAACGACCTCTTTCTGTAACATAAAGTGCATATCAACAATGTGTTGAGAGTAGGTCAGTAGATGAAACATCAGTGGGCTTGAAATATTGTAGGGTAGGTTACCGACGACACGAATCATCTCATCGTCTGAATCCAGTAAAGTGGCGTAATCAAATGATAAAGCATCGGTATGATGCAGGTGAAACGCGGGGTTAGAGCCAAAACGGGCGGTTAAGGGAGCAATTAGGTCATTATCAATTTCAATAATGTCCATTTTTGAAACCACATCCAATAGCGGTGCAGAAAGCGCGGCTTCACCGGGGCCAATTTCCACCAGATGATCTTCAGGTTTCGGGCGAATAGAGGCGACAATCATCTGAATAATGCGAGGATTATTTAAGAAGTTTTGTCCAAATTGTTTTTTATGCTTGTGTCCAGCCATGCTGTTCTCTCGTCCCGTCTAAATTCTTTAATTAACCGTTTGCGTGAATCATCTGTAAGGCCACTTCAATGGCATAACGGAAACTACGATCATCGGCTAGGCCTTTGCCTGCTAAATCTAATGCAGTACCGTGATCCACTGAAGTGCGAACAAAAGGTAGGCCTAAGGTGATGTTGACGGCATTCCCAAAGCCCATGTGTTTTAGCACTGGTAGCCCCTGATCGTGATACATGGCTAACACGGCGTCTGCTTTTTCTAAATACTTAGGGGTAAATAGGGTGTCAGCAGGCAGTGGACCGCTTAAATTCATCGTCTCTTTAAAGGTTTCCATGACGGGTTCAATCACATCAATTTCTTCACGCCCCATGTGGCCATCTTCACCGGCGTGAGGGTTTAAACCTGCAACCAGAATATGAGGGTTCTCGATACCAAACTGTTCTACTAAAGATCGGTTGGTAATCGTCAGGATCTCATTAAGCAGTGGTTTGGTGATCGCTTTAGGTACGTCAGCTAAGGGTAGATGAGTCGTTGCAAGCGCTACTCGTAAACCGGGGGTGGCTAACATCATCACCACTCGATCGGTATTGCTCTCTTCAGCGAGCAGTTCGGTGTGGCCACTAAATGGCAGGCCAGCTTCATTGATAATACCTTTGTGAACAGGGCCGGTGACCATGCCTGCAAACTCATTATTTAAACAGCCGTGAATCGCACGTTTTAGCATCGTCACAACAGAGCCCGCATTGTGCTTGTTTAAGGTGCCTGGAACCACGGTTTCTGCGACAGGGATATGTTCAAGAGTAAGCTGGCCTGTTCTGCTTGGTGTGGCATCGTTATTTGCATCATAGGTTTCAATAGAAACAGTTAACTTAAGTTGCTGTGCACGTGCCTGAATCACTTCACGGTCACCTAATACAACTAACTGAACAGGCCAGTCACTCTGCGCCAGCATTAAAACTAAATCGGGACCGATACCTGCGGGTTCGCCTGAAGTGATGACTAAACGTGCCGTCATATGTAATTTCCTAAAAAGAGTACAGGCCTGTTGGTTTTATAACTCAACAGGCCTGGTAAAAGATTGGGTTAGAATTTACGTTAAAAATTAAAGACGAATATCAATAAAAGCTTCGTCTTTTAAGCGTCTTAGCCAGATTTCGAAGGTTTCATTGGCTTTACGCATACGAATTTCTTGAATCGCTTTTTTCTCAGCATCAGCTTGGCTGGCATCGAAGTCACGAACATCTTCTAAATAGAACAGAACCCAACCTTGGTCGGTACCAATTGGGCTTGCGACTCGGTTTTTACCAGTGCTGTCTAAGTTGGCAATCAAATCTTCAGGCAGCTCTTTGGTAGACATCCAACCAAAATCTCCGGTTGCATTGACCGATTTAGGAATGTCAGAAAAACGAGCATTTAAGCCTTTAAAGGTTTCGACGTCTTGAGTATTGTTGACAATCTCTAGAATGGCGGGAGGCACTTCACTTTGGTTACTGGCATCACTGCTTAAGATGATAAAACGGTGTAGTTTATATTGCTTAACAAGTTGGCTATTATCGTCTTTTCGGCCTTCTAACTTGATTAGATGGAATCCGCTAGGGCTGCTAATAACAGGGCTAACTTGACCAATTTCTAAGTCTTGAATCGCTTCTGAGAAGAAGGTCGGGATTTGTTCTTGTTTTAACCAACCTAAATCTCCACCTTGTAGAGCTTTACTGCCTTTAGAGTAGCGAACGGCGAGTTGTTGGAAAGATTCACCTGACTTAATACGTGATGCAATGTTTTCGATCTGTTGTTGAGCTTCTTCACGTTGTTTAGCGGTTGCTGATTCCGGTAGAGTGATCAAAATATGACGTAAACGTGTTTTAGTATTACTGGTATCCAAACGGCTTCGCTGTAGGTAGTTTTTAATCTCTTCACCAGTTACCAGTGTGCGGCTAATGACCTCTTTTTGACGCAGTTTTTGAATTAACAGCTGTTGTTCAATATCTTGACGAACCTCAATAAAGGCATTGGGACGTTCGGCATTTAAACGGTTACGTAGTTCCAAAAGGGTAAGATTATTCTTTTTCGCAATTTGAGCCAGCTGTTCGTTAACCTCTTCGTCACTGATGGATAATCCTAGCTGCTGAGCACGCTCTTTTTGCAACATCTCAAGAATCATGGAATCTAATACTTTGGTTTGCAAGGCACGTAGATCGGCAACTGGAATATTTTTAGCACGCAAGCCCATCGCGGTTTCACGAGTTTTGATTTCTAATTCACTTTGTAAAATCACCTGATCATTGACGATCGCAGCAACGCGGTCTAACAGTTGTTCTGCTGCTGCACTGTTAGTTGAAATCATCAGCAATAGAGTGGCAGAGAGTGAATAAAACAGTTTTTTTGCAATGCTTGTCATTATAAGACCTTAATCACGCGTATATATATGGGAGAGAGTAAAGCTCTCTAGCTAAAAGTTCAGTTTGTTTTTTAAGTAATTTTGAAAGGAGTTTCCAGAGGTACTTAAACCTTTAAATTCAACTAAGAATTGAAAGTTGTAATTATACAGACCATTTTCCAATTGTGTTTCTTCTACTGATAATTCTCCTGCCCAACAACAGTCATCATAACGAATTGCGTGTTGAACTTCGTTACGGACATTGTTAGTGAAATCATAGTTCCAGTAGGTTCCCGCTTCCCAGCGATCATTGAGTTTAATGGTGGCGCCAACTGCCAAGGTATCTTTTTCACCCGGTAGCTCGTTGTTGGTGAGGATATGGTTCAGTAGTAGCTTACTCGATTTTGTAAAATTCCAACGTATGCGACTATTTGCATTGATCAAGGCGGTATTTTCTTGTGAAAATTGACTGGTTGATGAGAAATAGAGATTCTTGGTGGTGACCCCTAGTTTAACAAAATAGTCGGATTGCTCTGTAATGACTGGGTCTGTGTTACTCAAGGTCACATCACGATCTTGCAGATAGAGTATTTGGCCTAAACCAGCTTCTAAAAGCGGCTTGCCGGATTCAGTTAATATTTTGCTGGTTAAAGCCGCTGTAATTTGCTTGGTATCGCCGATACGGTCATAACCTGTAAAACGGTTCAATGCGAATAAGTTGGAGAATGCCAAGCTTTTATTACTGGTATCAAACAGGGGCACGTTTGATTGATCTACGTACGGAACAACTAAATATTGCAATTCAGGCTCTAAGGTTTGAATAAAATTGTTGCCGGCAACACTGAAGTTGCGTTCAAAAATCAAACCACTATTTAGGGCATACTGCATAACGGTATGATTTAAATTAGATTCGCCTGTCGTGTTATTACCATTGTCGTGCAGGCTATAACGAAGATGGTTGGCAATGATATTGGCTTTTAGGTGTCCATACGATTTATTAATTTCATAACTGAGTTCTGGAACCAATCTAGCACGCATCGCTTCAGGTTTTGTGTGGTCACTGACAGGAATATCAAATTCTGTGGCTTCGGCCGTTAAATCAAATCGTAGATCTCCATAATTTTGATTGTAAGTCACACCTATTTCTGGTCGTTTTTCATAGTTGATCGGAGCGTTACGCAGTGGCAGGTAGCTTAAAAACTGTGCATAACTGTGCCAGTTGTCTATACGGTAGTCAGCTTTGATGTAGCGTTGTGTATTAGTGACCGTTTTGTATTGTTCTTCAACTGGAATATCTGCAAAAAAGTTTTCATCTGAGGTTTCATGCCACAAAACTCTGCTGGTCAGGCCTGGTGCCCAGTTTTGGTTAGCCGCTAACTTCCCTCGCCAACGTTGTTCAATGGTTTCGCCATAAACCACGTCATCACCGTCTAAATAAGCGAGGCCATTGGTAGCGGTTTCATTGTCATTTAACGCCGTTAAAGTGAGAGCCGCTTGATGCGTAACATCGCCTGTTTTTTGTAAATATCGGAATTCATTTTCTAGAATCAAGCCTCTATTTTCTAAATAGATAGCCGTCAGAGTATCATCGTAATTCGGTGCGATATTGAAGTAATAAGGTTGAGAGTAATGCAGACGTGTTTTACTGTCGGTTAGGGCTTTATAGCCACCAAATTCGGGAAAAAGCAAACCGCTGGCTCGATCATCTAACGGAAAATCAAAATAGGGGCTGTAAAATACAGGAACATTGTGGAACTTTAACGTTGTGTGTTTTCCGATAACACGGCGGGTGCTTTGATCAATTTTTACATCATCAAATGACAGCTGCCAGGCTACTTTTTCATCAGTGATGGTTCGAGTTTCATTGTTTTCAGTTTGAATTTGACGTGTAAATTTTTGAACTGGACAAGTCGTTAGGGTCGCTCGCTCTAATGTCGCCACCTCTTTGTTTTGGTCGACAGCAACTCTTTTTGCTTCACCGTGAGTACGGCTTGGTTTCATTTGATATTGTGTATCAAGTAATTCAGCCGTTTTCTGCTGATTATCAATATGCGCTTCTTTTGCTTGAATAATCAGGTCGGTTTGATGAACTTCCACTTGACCAAATGCATCTGTTTTTTCTGTATCACGTTGGAATTGAATCTTATCCGCTAAAATTACCATGCCAGGTTGAGTAATCACCACTGAACCGTGTAATTCATAGAGGTTAGCGTGTGGTTGAACCAATTCATCAGCTTGTAATTCAGTAGGACCGATAGTTTTTTTTGAAGTGACCTCTAAAGGTTCTGTAATCCACTGTGGTTTACAGGCTTCGGTTTGCTCAGCAGAGGCATTGAAACTAACAACCATTAAACCGAATATTGAGCTGAGTAGGCCTGCTTGAACGGTTTTTTTCACAGACAAGGTTGCCCCATTCGCAGAGCGATGAGCCGTTAAAAAACTGTAAAAAGAGGGAAACAAGTTTGACATCAAGCAGAGAATCATTAATTATTCGTAGATTGCTTATTTTAACCGAGTATTCTCTTTATGACTGAAAGATTTCAATGGATGTTGGACTGGCTAGAAACCCTGCCTATATTACAAGGTTGTGAGGTGTCAGACCCTGTGCCCGCTTCAAGTGATGCGAGTTTTAGACGTTATTTTCGTATTGACGTAACTTGCGACAATTCTAAGGCAGTTCAGACCCCTCAAAGTAAGAGCAGTAGTTACATCATTATGGATGCGCCGCCTGAGCAAGAAAACTGTGAGCCATTTATTGCCGTTTCGAATCAATTGGTCAAAATGGGGTTACAGGTTCCAGAAGTTTTAGAGCAGAACTTAGAGCAAGGGTTTCTATTGTTATCCGACTTAGGAAGCACCACCTTTTTATCGGTTTTGGAAAATACCACAGAGAGTGAAGCGGATCGACTCTATCAAGATGCATTAAAAGCACTGGTGACGTTGCAATTAAAAGGTCAAGAGGCGGCAAAAGAGCTGCCAGCCTATAATGCGGATTTATTAAATATTGAAATGGATCTGTTTAGCGACTGGCTACTTGGCAGACATTTAGAAACACCTTTGAGTGCCTTAGAGCAACAAGATTGGCAACAACTAAAACGTACTTTGATTGATTCTGCGTTGGCACAGCCTAAAACCTATGTACATCGTGATTACCACAGCCGTAATTTAATGCTCACCGAGCAAGACAATCCTGGAATTTTAGATTTTCAAGATGCAGTCTATGGTCCGTTAACTTACGATGCGGTGTCACTGTTGCGTGATTGTTATATTGCTTGGCCTGCTGAACAAGTTCGAGAGTGGCAGCGTCGTTACTTTTTACAGCTGGCTGAAAAAGGCTTAGTCGCCAAAAATGATTGGAATGGGTTTGTGCGAGCAATGGATTTAATGGGCATTCAGCGTCACTTAAAAGCCTCTGGAATTTTTGCACGTCTGTTCCACCGTGATGGCAAAGATGGTTACTTAAATGACATTCCTTTAACCTTGAAATACATTGTTGAAGTGGGATCAAATTATCCAGAGATGTCGTGGTTGGTGAATTTGCTTGAGAGTCGAGTGTTACCGCATTCTCAGTTACAAAAAGAGTCTGCATAATAATATGTCTGTTTCACATAAACCCACTAAAGCGATGATTTTAGCGGCTGGGCGTGGCAATCGTTTACGCCCATTAACCGACACGATCCCCAAGCCTTTGGTTCCGTTTTGCGGTAAACCGCTGATTGAATATCATATTGAAAAACTGGCAAAGATCGGCGTTAAAGAGATTGTGATTAACCATGCGTGGTTGGGGCATAAAATCGAAGCAGCTTTAGGCTGTGGAGAGCGCTGGAATCTTCAGATTCACTACTCTGCTGAACCAGAAGGTGGGTTAGAAACCGCAGGTGGAATTATCAATGCCTTGCCCTTATTGGGAGAAGAACCGTTTATTTTAGTAAATGGAGATGTCTTTACCGACTTGGATTTTCAACCATTGTTAAAGCAAGCCCAGTTGATGCAAACTCAAATTGAATGGCAGGCTTATTTAATGTTGGTTCCTAGTCCAGAACACAATACTAAAGGCGATTTTGGTTTAACAGAAACCGCTTTGGTTACTGAGCAGGGTGAACATACGTTTGCCGGTATCAGCGTGTTAAAGCCTGAATTGTTTGCCAATATGCCCGTTGATTTCATTCGTTTAGCCCCAATCTTGCGTGAGGCTATGAACCGTCAACAGGCAAGCGGCGACTTGTATACAGGTTTTTGGTCTGATATAGGAACTTTAGAGCGCTTACAACAGACCGAACAGTTAGTCTGTAAATAACAGGGTTGTTACTCGATTACTTCTCGTCAAAACGCCTCTTTTTAAACTCAACAGGCCTGGTTCTTTAGCTAGATGACAACCTCTATCCGTATTAATAAATATCTAAGTGAAATGGGCGTCTGTTCAAAAAGGCAGGCCGATCGCTGGATTCAAGCAGGGCAAGTCACCGTTAATGGTAAAGTTGCCTATTTAGGTCAATTGGTGAACTCATTAGATCAGATTGTTGTGAATGGTCACGTGGTCGGTGACAAACCAGAGTCACGCTACCTGCTCTACCATAAACCAGTTGGCGTGGTTTGTACGAATGATCAGGCTGTAACGGGGAACTTGGTTGATGCCTTGGGTTTGTCACAACGAGTCTTTGCTGTAGGGCGGTTAGATAAAGCGTCGGAAGGGTTGTTAATTCTTACCAACGACGGTGAGATTTTTAATAAGATTCTGCGGGCTGAAAATGCTCATGAAAAAGAGTATATCGTTACGGTTGACCAACCTATTACCGACACATTTCTATCAAATATGGCATCGGGAGTGGAGATTTTAGAGACCATTACCCAGGCCTGTTCAGTTCAAAAGCTATCCGCTAAAGTCTTCAAAATCATTTTGACTCAAGGTCTGAATTTACAAATTCGCCGTATGTGTAAAGTATTGGGGTATCGAGTGCTACGTTTGCAACGTATTCGGATTATGAACTTACAATTAGGTGAATTAGAAGCCGGACAGTATCGGGATTTATCCATAGAAGAAAAAGGGCTTTTAGATCAATTGTTATTGGAATCAAGCAGTCATTCAAACCAAGATTGAAAGCTTCATATGCTCATGCGTTCGTTCTCTTAATTTGAAATAACTTTTGCTTCGATTTTGACGTCGTTCTATTGTCGTAAAGTCAATTTGATTTAAAATAATAGTTAAGAAATTAATGAAATTAAATAGAAAAGGGAATGACTATGAGCCATAAACATAAAGCCATTATTGAAAAGATTTTTGCCCACCCAATTGCTACCAATGTTGATTGGAAAAAACTTCAAAATACATTAGTACATTTTGGTGCTGAAATTGAAGTTTCAAGTGCAAACCGTGCTCACATCCAATTACGTGATAAAGAGATTACTTTAGGTCTTCCGCATCACGGTCACGAGTTAGCAGACAAGTCTGAAATTACCAAGCTACGTCACTTTTTGGAAGAAGTTGAACTAACACCAAAAACAGTTTAATCTCTTATTTTAAACGTTAAGTAGCAAAAAGGCCTGATTATTCAGGCCTTTTTTATATTGAATTGCGCTTATTGGGGTGTAAATTCACCATGCGTTTGACCTGACTTTAGACCGGTTTTTAAAATAGCTCCCATACGCTCAAACTCTACTTTAGATGTGCGTTTAATCAGTTATTTCATTACTTTTTTCAGAGATACCTGATGTTCGAGTTTTTTCTTTGTTTATGTAATGTGCCAGCTTAATAGTGGGACAACTTAAACTATTTTGAAGCCTAAACGTTTGTCTTTCTATTTACCCACCACCCAAACGCGGCACCAGTAAAAAACATAATCAGTGAATAGGTTACCGCAGGAATCATCATTAACTCATTACCAATCAAGGTACCTGCAACAACTAAAGCCAAGGTTCCATTCTGAATTCCGACCTCAAAACCAATAGAGACCGACTGTGCATGGTTTAACTTGGTCATTTGAGCGAGTCCAAAACCTAAAGCTAATACTGCCATATTTAAAATTAAAGTGGCCAGGCCTGCTTGTGCAAAGAAGTCCGCCATATTGTCTCTGTTCTTTAATACAATCAAAGCAATAATCAGTATTAAAAATAGTACTGAAAACCATTTCAGAATAGCTTCAATTTTGGCTGCGGGATTTGGCCAGCGGGCTAAAAAGAGCATCCCTAATGCAACGGGCACAATGGTAATGACCAACAGTTGCATAATGGTTTTCATTATCGGAATGCTAAATTCAGTGCTGTCGCCCATAAAAAAGGCCATGCTTAATACCGCAATGATCGGGATTGTAAAGGGGGTGATCACACTTACTACCGCTGTTAGGCTGATAGAGAGCGAGACATCACCTTTAGATAAATAGGTGAACATATTGGATGTTGCGCCACCTGGCGCGAGTGCAATGATCATTAAGCCAACGGCAATTTCCGGTCGTAATTGCATCAATACGGCAATGGTAAAAGCGATAAGTGGTAACAGTAGCATTTGCCCGATCACACCAACAGTAATGGCTTTAGGTGCTTTTGTGACTTCTTTAAAATCAACTAACTTTAAAGAGAGACCCATTCCAAACATTATTAAGAATAGTGAAGTGGGCAGAATGACTTTGGTTAATAGGTCTGGAGACATTGAATTTTCCGTTGAGTTAAAAACGTAACAGGAATTGTATGCTATTGCACTTTTAAAACAATCATAAACCTTTATTTTGTGGAATTGCTGGGGGGGTGTGGGGATAATTTATGTTTGCAGATTGTTGTTTTAAGAGGGGGGATTAGAAACAAAAAAACCTCACTGGATAAGTGAGGCTTTTTGAGGAGTCAATAGATCGAATTTACGCTTTTGGCTATCGATTTATCTGATTGTCTAGTTCAATTAACGATTAGTTAAAAGCGTAAGAGTCATAACCATCGATATTACTTTGTTGGCTGTTTAAACATGCATCCCATGCCCAACAGTTTTCAACTTTCTCTGCCGCTGCAACCTGGATAGCTTGACCCTCAAGTTTACTTTGGATCATATCTGTTTTTGTTTCAGCATTTTCCTTCAATGAAGGAACGGCATCCTTAATGTTTTCTTGCTGTACTTCCACGCTTGCCTTAGGTGTTAAGTTTTGTGCTTCGATATTATTAGTACTAGCCATAGATACGTTTGCAGAAAGTGCTAGCCCAGTAAATAGTGTTATTAATAATACATTTTTCATAATGAAATACCTTTTGGTTGAGTTTTAATTAGTTTTTTTAGTGGGGGTGTCAGCTTTATTTATGGAAAAGTTTACCATGTAGGTTTGGGGTGTCAATAAAAATGTCAAATTTTTACATTTATCTGGGTGGTGAGAGTGCGGATTGATTGAATGAGATTGGAGAGAGAGGCCAGAGCGCAGTCTGGCTTATTTAACGTTTATTTAAAGTATTTATCGAGTTCTTCGTACACCACTTCGATGTACATCAATTTAGGGCCTCCGCCCATCACGACCGCCATCATTGCGGCTTCAAGGATCTCTTCTTTGTTTGATCCTGCGTCGACACTGCCTTTAACGTGCATGGCAATACACCATGAACATTGAAAAGCGACACCTAATGAAAGTAACATGAGATGTTTGGTCTTTTCATCAATTGCTCCAGAGGATTCCGCCCCTTTTACAAATGCGCCAAAGGTTTTTAGTTGTTCGGGCATGTCCTGCATAAGACGTCCCATCATTGCACCCGTTTCTTGTAATCTTTCCATTTTTTATCCCCAAGATTAAAGCGGAAATAGCTCCACAATTTTTATAATAATCTAAAATTTTGACAAAGAGATGAACATTTTTACGACGAAGTGTTTTAAGTGAAGTGCAATTGGTTAAAATAGCCTCACGAATTAGATTTAAAGGAAACCCCTATGTTAATGGTCGTGTCACCAGCCAAAGCGTTGGATGAAACCTCAGCGGTTCAAACAGAGTTGCATACCGAGTGCGCTTTTTTGGATCAGGCAGAAGCCTTGATTGAAGAGTTACAGTTAATTGGCCCTATTGAAGTCGGGCAGTTAATGCACATCAGTGAAAAGCTGTCAGAATTAAATTATGAGCGTTTTCAGGCGTGGCAACGACCTTTTCCGGTAGATAAAGCTAAACAAGCGGCTTGGTTATTTAAAGGTGATGTCTATCAAGGATTGGATGCCTATTCATTATCTGAAGCGGGCATTAACTACATTCAGAATCATTTAAGAATCTTATCAGGCCTGTATGGTCTATTAAAACCGTGTGATGATATGTTGCCGTATCGTTTAGAGATGGGGACTAAGTTTGCCAATAAACAAGGTAAAGACCTTTACGAATTTTGGGGGAGCCAGATTACCGATCTGTTAAATGAACAATTAGCTGAGCAGAGCAGCCAAACCTTGGTTAACTTGGCTTCAAATGAATACTTTAAAGCCGTAAAGAAAAAAGAACTGAACGGTCGAATAATCACGCCGATCTTCAAAGATTGGAAAGCTGGTAAATATAAAATTATCAGTTTCTATGCTAAAAAAGCCCGTGGTTTAATGGCTCGTTATGCCGCAGATAACTTAATTGAGAATGCCGAAGACTTAAAGTATTTTGATATTGATGGTTATAAGTTCGATCCAGAACAATCATCCGAAACCGACTGGGTCTTTACAAGAAAAGTTGAAGCATCATAACTTATTGATCACTTTCTTTTTATAAGCCAGCGAAATGCTGGTTTTTTTGTCTCTATGAATTAGACTGCATAAACAAAACTCAAAATGGCTAATAAATATGACAATTAAAACCCCACAAACAGGAATTTTTAGAGAAAACGCTCAACATATGCACTTTCTTGAATATCGTTTGACTACTTCAAGTTTGGCTGAGATCAAGCTTGCGATTGCAGAGGCTATGCCAATTCATCATCCCGAACAGATTTCGTTAGTGATCAGTTTTGGAAAACAGGCTTGGCAACAGCTACAGCCAAGTTGGGTTCCGACCACCTTGGAAAACTTCAAAACTCTCAACGGTCAACAAGGTCATGTCGCTCCTTCTACTCAAGCCGATGTTTTCTTTTGGATTCAAGGCATGGATATGAGTGCGGTGTTTGACCAAGCCATGCAAGTGCAGAGTGCAATGCAAGCGGTTGCGGAACTAACGCTGGAGCAACAAGGTTTTGATTACCACCATAATCTGGATTTAATTGGATTTGAAGATGGCACGGCCAACCCTAAAACCGATGAGCTTAAACGTGATGCTGCGATCATACCTGTTGGACAACCAGGTGAGGGTGGAAGTTTAGTGTTAAGCCAAAAATGGGTGCATGATATGTCTAAGTGGAATGCGGTTCCAGTACATTGTCAGGAAGGAATTATTGGGCGTACCAAAGATGAAAATATTGAATTAGAGGGCGATGCCATGCCGGATAATTCACATATTAGCCGTACCGATTTAAAAGTCGATGGCGTACCGATGAAAATCTATCGTCGTTCCGCACCGTTTGGAACCGTACAAGAGAAAGGTTTACTGTTTTTGGCTTTTGCCTGCGATCTGATTCGTTTTAGCTCACAATTAGAAAGTATGTACGGCTTAACCGAAGATAAAAAAATCGACCAGTTAATCAATTACTCAAAAGCGGTATCAGGCTCCTATTGGTTTGCCCCAGCGATTGAAGATTTACAGGAAGTTTTAGAGGGTTGATTTAACACAAAGGCATTTGTAGAATCAATTGGTTCAGTGTTACAGGTAATTTAATCGGGTCCGATCACTTTGTTTTAGCCCGATTAAGAGCACACCAGGCCTGTTCAGTTTTGAATTGAAGTTCTACAAATTAATGGGATCGGATACCCTTGATCTATTCTGTTTATAGGGTTAGTTAAAAACAAAAAAGCCATTAAGAGAAGCTCTTAATGGCTTTTTGTTTAGATTAAGTTTTTATAATCTAACTATAGCGATTTCGTACAGAAATAGAAATCAACACAGTCATAATCATCAGATGCCATACGTTCTTTCGCTTCTTCTGCGGTTGCAGCTGGTGGAACAATCACTTTATCACCAGGCTGCCAAGCTGCCGGCGTTGCTACTTTGTGCTCGTCAGACGTTTGCATGGCTTTAACAAGACGCACAAACTCATCCATTGAACGACCATTGCTCATTGGGTAGTACATCATTGCACGAAGTACGCCTTTATCATCAATAATGAAGGTTGCACGGACAGCAGAAGTATCAGCGGCACCCGGATGAACCATTCCGTAGGCGGTTGCTACTTTCATGTCAAGGTCTGCAATAATTGGAAATTCGATTTCCATACCCCAGTTTTGTTTAATATTTAATTCCCAAGCAATGTGAGAATGGTGAGAGTCAATAGAAAGACCTAATAGCTCACAATTTAACTCGTCAAACTGAGGTTTACGTTCTTGGAAAGCCATAAATTCTGTTGTGCATACAGGCGTAAAATCGGCTGGATGTGAGAATAGAATTAACCACTTGCCTTTATAATCTTCTAGGGTTTTACGACCATGAGTAGTCACTGCGTCAAACGCAGGAGCTGCTTCATTCAAACGTGGTAGTGAAATGATTTCAGATTCTTGATTTTCCATGATAGCTTCCTTGTTCATTGATATGAAATGGTCTGTATGAATTAATTATTTAATTCTTGAACATACTATAACTAAACGCCTATGGTTAATAAAGTTAATTAAATTTATTCATTTAATAGTTTTTAACTATTGATTCCGCTCAGTTGATTGATAATTTTGATTTACCAGCTTTTCGGTTACATCAACTAAAAGGCTGTCGAGAAAGTATTTATTCGATTGCAGTTAATGGTAATTGGAGAGTTACTTTTGAGTCTAAAAATGGCAATGCTTATATTGAATTATCAGGACTATCATTAATGACTATGCACAAACCTCTCCATTCAGGTGAGTTTGTTCAGATGGTTGATGCCGAGCCATTTTAAAGCGCTTGGGAGAACACTAGAGAGTTGATTAGCGATACAAGACAACTATGATCAATGGAAAGAGAGATAGGTACTTAATGTAAGCCAAGTTGAAAATGTAAAGTTTTTTTGGCCTGAATTTAAAGTCACCAGGCCTGTTCAGTTTCGAATTGGATTTTGAACCTTTTACTGAAAAAACTTATTGAATAGTCGGTTGCTCTTCTGCAAACATAGCGGTGATATCATCTTTATTTAGGCGTAAATGAAAGTTACACATTTCGTTATGAATGACAATTTCACCTTGTTCTTCTAAGATCTTACGAACCTCTTCTTCTCCTAGTGATCTCAGCATATTGTAGACACGCTCTTTGTCTTCTGGACATTCGTAAATCACCTCTTGCGCATTGAACATTTCAAGCGTTTCCTCATGGAACAAGATGTGCAGTAACTTTTCTGCAGAAAGGTTAGTCAGTTCTCGGTCTTTAACGGTGGTGGTTAGATGTAAAATACGTTCCCAACCGTCTTCGTCACGACCATCGGTTTCTGGCATCTTCTGAATCATTACACCACCTAGTCTGTTTTGATCAGCCGCTAACCAGATTTTTGAGGGTAGTTGTTCTGACTGACTCAGGTAGGTTTCAAAACATTTTGCAATCGTATCACCATCACGGGGTACATAAGATTGGTAGTGGTGTTGGGTTTGGGTGTTTTCTAACGTCATTAGAATTTGCCCGTCACCCAGCAGCTCGTCCATGCTACTTTGATCGGTAATTTCTTGATTTGTTTTGGCTACGCCACGAATTTTAAGATCGTGTGTCACATCCACCACCAATAAAGTGATTGGCCCAGAGCCTTGAACCTGCATAGTCACTCGACCTTCATGTTTCATGCCATTGGCCATCAGGACCGACATCGCGGCTAACTCACCAAGCATTTTAATAATGCTGTCTGGGTAGTGACGATCCTTTAACATTGCCTGCCAGCTCTCTTGCAGTTGAATGTGTTGACCGCGAATATTCAGTTCTTTAAATAAAAAGCGTTGGACGGCATTGTGTGACATGATGGTTTCTCGTGTTAAATCGGTAAATAGTGTTTTTTGGTAAAACTTTTAGTGTGCTAACTCTTTGGCTTGCAAGTCTGCATGATATGACGAGCGAACCATTGGCCCTGAAGCCACATTGGTGAAGCCCATCTCATAACCGGCCTCTTCAACTTGTTTAAACTCTTCGGGTGTCCAATATTTTTTAACACCAATGTGAAAGTCACTAGGTTGTAAGTATTGGCCAACGGTCAACATTTCAACATCGTGAGCACGTAGATCAGACATCACTTGCAATAACTCTTCCATGGTTTCACCCAAACCAACCATTAGGCCTGATTTAGTCACCACGTCTGGATTCATTGCTTTGAAACGTTTTAACAGATCTAAAGAGGCCTGGTAATCCGCACCCGGACGGGCTTCTTCATACAGACGTGGCACGGTTTCTAGATTGTGGTTTAGAACGTCTGGAGCAGACTGGCTTAGCGTTTCTAATGCGACTGATAAACGGCCACGGAAGTCCGGAACTAAGGTTTCAATTCTGAGACTTGGTAAGCGATTGCGTAACTCAGTGACGACGTTAGTAAAGTGCTGGGCACCGCCATCACGCAGATCGTCACGATCCACCGAGGTGATGACAACATATTTTAGTTTCATCGCCTGAACGGTCTCAGCCAAATGTTTCGGTTCAGTCGTATCTAACGGTTTTGGACGACCATGTGTGACGTCGCAGAACGGGCATTTACGGGTGCAGATGTCACCCATAATCATAAAGGTCGCGGTACCATGACCAAAACACTCACCTAAATTTGGGCAAGAGGCCTCTTCACAAACTGAGTGCAACCCTTTCTCTCGCATGATGTTTTTAAGTTCAGTCACGCGGTGCATGTCTTTGGCTTTAGGAAGCTGGGCTTTGATCCAACGAGGTTTTTTAAGTTTCTCTGCCGTTGGGTCAGGACGATGCTTTAAAGATTTGGTTTTGTATTGTCCTTTTGGCATCGCCTCGTTACGTTCTTTCAAACTGTTACGATTGCCAATGGCATCCAGGCTAATTTCTTGAAATTGTGGGGGATTTGACATCTTTTAAACCGGTCCGTTCAGCTTTAATATCGGCGTATTATAGCGGATTTGCTTGGGAAAGGCTTGTTCAGTCGTTGGCAGTTTTGATTTTGCTTTGCAGAATCTCAGCAAGTTGTTGTCCAAGCGTTTCTAAATCTGGACAGGCCTGGTCAGTGAGTTGTTCACTTAGTTGTGTCATTTGCATGCCTTGTAGGCCACAAGGGTTGATCATTTGGAAAGGCGTTAGATCCATATCGACATTTAAAGCCAAGCCGTGATAACTCTTCTGTTTACGGATTTTAAGACCTAAAGAGGCAATTTTATTGTTATTGACATACACGCCAGGCGCATCGGCACGAGCAATCGCTTCAATATCAAAGTTCTTTAGTAACTCAATAATAGCCTCTTCAATCAGAGTGACTAATTTACGCACCCCAAGCTGATTGCGTTTTAAGTCGATTAAAACATAAATGACTAGCTGTCCTGGCCCATGATAGGTGACCTGTCCCCCACGGTCGGTCTGCACTAATGGAATGTGGGGGGCGAGTTGCAATAAGTGTTCGGCTTTCCCATTTAAACCTTGGGTAAACACAGCAGGGTGCTCAACAATCCACAGTTCATCGGCGGTGTTTTCATCACGTTGATTGGTAAAGTCTTGCATCGCTTGCCAAGTGGCTTGGTAGGGTTGCTGACCGAGTTGCTTAATGTGCATAGGATGAGAGTTCAGGGTAGGGAGCCTGCACAACTTGACGTTGTGCTTGATTGATTTACAGAGTCATTAAGCACATCGGGTGCTTTTTAAGATCACCATACACACCGTGAATCTGTTCGATACAAGTGGCATAAAAAGTGATATTGACCGAGATGAATTTTTTACCTTTTGAGTCCGTCACTTGAATGTTGTCACGAGAGACATCGGGTGCATATCTTTGAGTAATCTCAAACACCAGCTCAATAAACTCTTCGGTGTTGTGCCCCATCGCTTTTAGGCGATAGTCACAAGGGAAGTCAATTAAGCTGGCATTATCTGGACTGTGTAAATCTTTGGTCATGGGGGCTTCTATTCTTTAATTTGGATTACGATTGTTGTTCTTCAATAAACGCCATTTTATGCGTTTGATAGTGCTGACGCATCGTTTGCCAAACACTGCCTGGTTTTCCCGTACCTACGGGTTGGCCATCTAGTTCTGTGACAGGTTGGGCTTCTTTGGTTGAGCTGGTTAACCAGATCTCATCGGCGTCTTTGAGGTCTTCTAAGGTTAGGTCGATCTCAACTAAAGGTATATGGTGACTCTCTGCCACTCTTTCAATAACCGTACGTGTCACACCGGGCAAAATTTTATTGCTGTTAGGCGGAGTCAGCAGAGTGCCGTTTTTAACAATAAAGATATTACTGGCAGTACCTTCTGAAACTAACCCTTCCCTTGAGATTAAGATCGCATCATCCGCACCTTGCTGTTTGGCCGCTAATTTCATCATCACGTTAGGCAGTAGAGTAATGGCTTTAATGTCACAACGTAACCAACGAATATCTTCTAAACTAATGACCTTAATACCATTGTTGACGATCTCATTGGCTAATGGTTTTAGCGGATTAGTATAAGCGTAGATACTTGGCGTTAAACAGTCGGCAGGCATATGATCACGCACCATTTGAATGCCACGTGTCACTTGCAGATAGATAAATTGATCTTCCCAAGGGTGTTGTTCAATCAAACTATTAATGAGATTAAACCACTCATCATCGGTTAGAGAGTTAACAATACCTACGCCCTGCAGACTCTTTTTTAAACGTTGCAGATGTTCTGGCCAAGCAAACAGTTTACGTTGATAAACCGGGATCACTTCATACACACCGTCACCAAATAGGAAACCGCGATCTTGGGTTGAGATTGCGGCTTCACTCATAGGCATAAATTCACCGTTTAAATACACGGTTTGTTGCATGATGGGTGAGGTGTTTTGAGTCATGTTGTCGATGTCCAAAATTACTCTACTGAACGAATTTAAACGTCTAGTCTAAGAAACTAAATAGCGAACTGAAAAGACGTTTGATTTGATCCATAATTTTTTTAAAGAATGAACCTTCTTCAACGTCAGATAGCGCAACCAGCTTTTGTTCTGCAATGACTTCATCACCTAAGGTAATGTGTAAGGTACCTAGTTCCTGACCGGTTGTAATCGGAGCCACTAGATCCTGCTCAACACTGCTCTCTATTTTTAGGTTTTTGTATTGGCCACGTGGAATGGTCACAGAAAGATCTTGTGCTAAGCCCACACCTAGAATATCTTTAGTACCTTCCCAAACTTTAACGTCATTTAAACGTTGGTTAGCCGTGTAAAGTGGGTGTGTTTCAAAAAAGCGGAAGCCGTAATTGATTAACTTTTGTGTCTCTTGGATACGTTTTTCAGCGCTGCTTGTTCCTAATACGACACTGATTAAACGCATCTCTTCACGCTTGGCTGAAGACACTAAACAGTATCCAGCACTTTCAGTATGACCTGTTTTTAAACCATCAACGGTTGGATCCTGCCAAAGCAGTTTGTTACGGTTGTATTGAGTGATACCATTAAACGTAAATTTCTTTTCTGCGTACCAGCTGTACTCTTCAGGAAATTTAGAGATTAGCGCTTTGGTTAATATAGCTAAATCGTGTGCTGTGGTGTAGTGCTCAGGGTGAGGCAGGCCTGTCGCATTCATATAATGCGTGCCAGTCATGCCCATATTAGCGGCGTATTTATTCATTAACTGTGCAAACACTTCTTCACTACCGGCAATATGTTCTGCCAAAGCGACACTGGCATCGTTACCAGATTGAATGACCATCCCTTTGATTAGGTCGCGAACCGATACTTTTTTACCGACTTCAATAAACATTTTTGAGCCAGGCATTTTCCAGGCTTTTTTGCTGATGGTGACCATCTCATCCATGCTCATATTGCCGTTACTCAGCTCATTGATCACCACGTAACCCGTCATAATTTTAGTTAAACTGGCTGGTTCAACACGGTCATTTGGCTTTCTTTCAGCTAGAACTTTACCGCTGTTAAAGTCAATTAACAGGTGAGAGGTACCCGAAATCTGAGGTGCAGACGGTACAACATGTGGAACACTTGGTGCAGGAAGAGGCTGTGGAGCCGCTTGAACTGTAAATGAAAGTAGCAGTGTAAATAGAACAAATAGGGGTGAAGTCAATCGTTGCATGGTCATCCATTTGGCTCGGTTAAAAGCAGTGTTTAAGTGGCCTAGTCAAAACGTTTACAAAAAAATGTAATTTGAACGTTTTAGACAGGCCTCTTAATCAGGTTTGGGCGAATTTAAACTCTTAGAAACTCAGGTTGTTCTGAACATTCTAATCTCTGTTTTCTTAAGTGGAGTAATTTACCATATTTGAAGATAAATCGAAACGATTGCGCCCAGTTGAGTTTATTCTGAGAGCATTTTTTTATGGGTATGAATCGACATTAAAATTCCAAAACTGATCATTAAGGTCACTAAGGCACTTCCACCGTAACTCATTAGAGGTAATGGCAGACCAACAACTGGCAGTAAACCGCTCACCATACCGATGTTTACAAATACATAAACAAACAGTGTCATCATTAAGCTTGAGGCAATTAAGCGGGTAAAGTTATCTTGTGCTTGAGAGGCGATATATAACCCGCGAGCGATAACAAAGACATAGAGCAGTAATAATAGCGCCACACCAATCAAACCAAACTCTTCGGACAGAACCGAGAAGATGAAGTCGGTGGTGCTTTCTGGTAAAAACTCTAAGTGTGCCTGGGTCGAGCCCATAAAGCCTTTACCCTCTATCCCACCAGAACCGATCGCGATTTTAGATTGAATGATGTGGTAACCACTGCCTAAAGGATCGGTCTCAGGGTCTAAAAAGGTCAGTACACGCTGTTTCTGGTATGCGTGCATAAAGTGCCAAACAATGGGGAGGCTGACAACCGTAGTACCTAAAGCACCAAAGATTATTTTCCATGGCAGGCCAGCAAAAAACAGTACAAACAGGCCGCTCATAGCGATTAATAATGACGTTCCAAGATCAGGTTGCACCACAATTAGCCCTGCGGTTAAGCCGATAAATAGAGCGCCAATAAACAGTCTGCTATAACTTGGTGGCAAGGTTGAATGGGCAAACAACCAGGCCACCATCATGGGCAGAACCAGTTTCATTAGTTCCGAGGGCTGAAAACGTACTGGACCAAAATCAAGCCAGCGCTGCGCTCCTTTCCCCATGTCACCAAATAGAATGACACCTATTAACATTAAGATTCCAGCAAGGAATAGCCAGGGGGTAAAGATATAGAGAATATTAGGAGGGATCTGAGCAAACAGAACCATCAGGCCTAATGCAAAGCCAATACGTACCAAATGGCGATAGGTAACATCAATATCACCACCAGAGGCACTATAAACCAGCAACGTACTGGCGCTTAATAACATTAAAATACCCAGCAGTAACCAGCCATCGATATGCAGCATATGAAGCAGGTTTTTGTTTCTGCGGTAGAGGTTTTGATTTGATTTTAAGCCAACTTTCATAACATTCTGCTTTATTGACCTTCTAGATAACGTTTAATGACATTGACCGCCATGGGGGCTGCGGTTCCGCTACCACTCCCCCCATTTTCAACGATAACAGCAACCGCAATTTTAGGGTTGTCTAGCGGAGCAAAGCCGACAAATAGGGCGTGGTCATGCAGTCTCTTGGCGAGGTCTTCCGCTTTATAGTCGGCATCATTCAGGCTGAATACCTGTGCGGTTCCTGTTTTACCTGCCATTTTAAAGGGTAACTCTTTACCGTGGCGTCGTGCGGTTCCTTTAGGGCCGTGCATGACATCTTTCATTGCTGTGATGACTTTTTCCCAGTTTTTAAAATCCTTGATTTCAATTTGCTCAGGCGCAGGCAACTCTCTATTGCGTAATAAGTGCGGCTGAATAATCTTTCCGCCATTGGCCAAGATAGCAGTCGCCTTCGCAAGTTGTAGTGGAGTTGTCAGATTATAGCCTTGGCCGATCGAACTGATAATAGTCTCTCCGCGATACCAAGGTAGGCCTTTTGCTTCACGTTTCCACTTTTGAGAGGGCAAAATTCCTTTTGACTCGCCATGAATGTCAATATTGGTGACAGCACCAAATCCAAATGGCGCCATCGCATCGTGAATGGCGTCAATCCCCATGTCTAAACTGAGTTCATAGAAATAGGTATCACACGATTGGGCAATGGCCGCATTCATATCGACTAAGCCATGTCCTGTTCGTTTCCAGTCACGGTAGCGGCGGTCTTTATATTCAAAGTAGCCAGGATCGTAAATTTTTCGGGTGGGAGAGATGTAGTTGTTTTCAATGGCACCCAAAGCCACAAACGGTTTAATAGTGGAACCAGGTGGGTATTTACCGTTGATGCCGCGGTTAATAAATGGCTTATTAGGATCATTTAAAAGGGCTGAATAGGAGGCCTGGTCAATTCCATCAACAAATAAGTTGGGATCAAAGGTCGGCATGCTGACGTAAGTCAGGATTTCGCCTGTTTGTGGATCTATGGCAATGATCGAGCCACGTTTATGCTCTTTAAACTGTGATTCTGCAAATTGCTGAAGTTTAATGTCAATGGTTAGGTGGATGTTTTCACCCGGCGTGGCTGGAATTGTATCCAGTTTACGTAGTACACGACCACGGGCATTGGTTTCAACTTGTTGAATGCCCGGCTTGCCGTGTAGCGTGCTTTCGTAGAACTTTTCTAACCCCGATTTACCGATCACATCGGTACCACGGTAGTCACTTTCGTTTAGTTTTTGTAGTTCTCTAGTATTGATACGTCCAACATAACCTAAAGCGTGTTCAGCTGCGCCTTTAAAGGGATAGGTGCGTTTTAAGCGGGCAGTTAAGGCTACGCCAGGTAAGAGGTGGCTTTGCACTGCAAACTGGGCTGCTTCTTCTTCGGTCAGACTGTGTGGTAATGTCAGAGTTTTTGAGCGGCTACTTTGACGCAGTTTTTTAAAAAACTTAGTACGGTTTTTCTCAGACAGGGTGGGGAGCAGTTCTGTGAGTTTGTTTTTAACTAACTCCATATCTTTGATCTTTTCGCGTGTGAGCTTTAAGGCAAAAACAGGTTGATTGTCAGCCAATAAAACATGGTTACGATCATAAATTTTACCGCGAGTGGGGGGTAAGGTTTCTACGGAAATACGGTTATCTTCCGCTAATAGTTGATAGCGTTCAAAGTCGATCCACTGCAAATAGGCCATACGACCGATTAAGATACCAAACAGAGTCAGAACAAATAGAAATCCAAAAATAAGGCGATTACGAAATAGACGTTTTTCAGTAAAGGCTTCTGAATCGCTATTGAACTCTAAGTGTTGATTCATGCCTAATCCCTATTGGTGAATTAGGGTTCGAGTTAGCCAGCGCAAAATAAGGGCGACAAATGGCCAAACAACCATGGTAACAGCTGGCATTAACCAGAAAAGCAGAGTTTGCTCTTCATCTAATGCCGGAGAGAACATGACCAATGATAGAAATTGATAAAATAGCAGATAAAAACCGATTACAAGGGCTTGTTGTAAGACTGAATGTGAACGAAATAGTAAGCGATAACGCAGCATAATAAACGTTAACACAATAAAAATAAGAGAGTGTGCCCCCAAGGTGGTTTGCAGCATGGCATCCATTAATAGACCGAGAATAAAGGCCGAAATAAAATGGGTGTTTTTAATGAATTGTGCAGTCCAGTACAGCAGAATGAGCAATGAAAATGGCGGAGCCAGAATGCTGCCTTGTTGCATAATCATCATGGTGTCAATCACTAAACCAAGTAAGTAAGAGGTGATGACTAGCCAGCGTGCCTGTGAAAACTCAACGTCAATAAAACGATCAGTCATGCTGGGTTACCTCATGTTCATTTGAGAGGACCAATACCTTTTGGGCTTCGCGCAGTTGTGCGATTGGGGTTGCAATGATTTCTAAGTAAGGCTCAGCCTCTAATAGATTGATTTTACTGATGCGAGCAACGGGATATCCGGATGGAAAAACATTCCCCAAGCCAGAGCTTTCAATAAGATCACCAACTTCTACCGCACTGTTGTTTGGAATAAAGTTTAAAGTCACTGAGTCATGTCCTGTTCCTGCCAAGATGCCTCTTTGACCGGTTCGCTGAATACGCACTGGTATTTGGTGGTCTGGGTCGGTAATTAATAGAATACGAGCCGTTGTTGGGGTCGTGTTTAACACTTGCCCCATAATTCCTTGTTCATCAATGACCACTTGTTGCGCCTTGACTCCGTCTAGATTGCCTTTGTTTAAGGTGATGAATTGTGACAGAGGATTGCTACTAAAGAACTCAACCGTGGCAATTTGCACACCTTTGCTGTCCATCTTACCTGTGGTGCCTAATAACGCCTCTAAACGCTCAATTTCCAATTGCATATTGGTGTATTGCTGCATTTTAGCTTTAAGTAACAAAATTTCAGTTTTAAGTTTTTGATTGTCTTGTTTAAGTTCATCCATAGAGGTGAAATCAGTGGTGACTAAATCATAAACTTGTTTGGGAAAGGTTGCAGCTTGCTCTATAGGATTAAGCGTGGTTAACAGAGCGCTACGAACGTTGCCAAGAATTTGGCCATAATGATCAGCAGCCATTAACGCAATCGACAATACGAATGCAATAACAAAATGCAGTCCGTCTTGTTGGGGGGAAGTAGCGTTAAGGTTGATGGCTCAATCTCCAGTGTGAGAGGGTGAATCCGACTAAAAAACGAAACGTTTAGAGTTTAGTCGGATTGAGTGTTGCGGTTATTCAAATGAAAAAACGTCTAACCCTTTTTCATCCATAAGTTCTAATGCGCGACCACCACCACGTGCAACACAGGTGAGTGGATCATCAGCAATAATCACAGGAATGCCCGTTTCTTCGGAAAGTAGGGTGTTCAGGTTACGAAGCAGAGCCCCACCACCCGTTAATACAATACCGTGTTCGGCAATGTCTGCACCTAGTTCTGGTGGCGTATTTTCTAAAGCGGTGCGTACAGCACTGACAATGGCTGATAGAGGTTCTTGTAGGGCTTCTAGCACTTCATTGCTGTTTAATGTGAAGCGACGTGGCACCGCTTCTGCAATGTTACTACCGTGAACTTCCATCGTATCTGGATCCACTTCATGGTAGGCCGTACCAATGGTTTTCTTGATTTTTTCAGCAGTGGTTTCTCCGATTACCATGCCGTAGTTACGACGCACATACTTGATGATGGCATCATCAAAACGGTCTCCACCAACTTTAACTGAATCCGCCCAAACGATCCCGTTTAGGGATAGAGTTGCAACTTCAGTTGTTCCACCGCCGATATCGACTACCATAGAACCGGTTGGTTCACTAACAGGCATCCCTGCACCAATTGCTGCAGCCATTGGTTCTTCAATTAGGTAGACATCACGAGCCCCGGCACCGGCAGCAGATTCACGAATCGCACGACGTTCTACCTGAGTTGAGCCACAAGGCACACATACCAATACTCGTGGGCTAGGCTGAAAGAAACGAGCTTCGTGAACCTTGCGGATAAAAGACTGCAACATTTTTTCTGTTACTTCAAAATCTGCAATTACCCCGTCTTTTAACGGACGAATGGTTTGGATGTCTTGGTTCTCTTTACCTAACATTAGCTTGGCGTTTTCACCTACAGCCACAATTGAGCGACTGTTTGAGCCGCGGCGATTGCTACGAATTGAGACAACGGATGGTTCATTTAAGACCATGCCTTTACCACGCACATAGATCAGTGTGTTAGCAGTTCCTAAGTCGATAGATAGGTCGTTGGAAAATAATCCCATTAATTTACGAAACATGTAGTCTAGCCCTTGAATTCGGCGGAAAATAATCCAAATATTTTATACCAATTGACAATTTTAAAGTAGAAAAGTTTTGGCTAAAGAGCAAAAAAAACTTATTGGTGGTAAGGCTGGATTTTAAGAGAGAGAAAATGGCTGAAAAGCAGACTGAAATCAGCTGTTTATTTACGCTGTTTTCGTGGCTTAAATAAGCGGTTTTTCTTTAGTGAAAAGCCAAAATGTGGTATTTTACTCTGTTTGAATTTTTATATTAAGTGTTGCAGCCTGCTTCAAAATATTTTGTTGAGGTCTGTGGTCAGTTCCGACTAGGAGAAATGTGTGTCTTTAGGAAAAACGGAAGTGGAATATATTTCACGTTTGGCCGCCATTGCTGTTGAAGAGCAAGAGGTGGACGAGGTAGCCGGTAAACTTTCTAATATTTTAGATCTGTTTTCGCAAATGGAAGCGGTTGATACCGACGGGGTTAAGCCAATGGCGCACCCATTGGATCAAGTTCAGCGTTTACGTCCTGATGTGGTCACTGAAACCAATCAGCGTGAAAAACTGCAATCGGTTGCACCTGCAACGGATCAAGGTTTGTATTTAGTTCCACAAGTGATTGAGTGAGATAGAAATGCACAATTTAACCATTAAACAAATGAGTGAAAAATTGCAATCTGGTGAGATCACCAGCGTGCAACTGACACAACACTATTTAGACCGTATCTCAAAATATGACGGTGAGCTGAATGCTTATGTGACGGTCACACCTGAACTAGCGATGGCGATGGCGGAAGAGGCGGATAAGAAAATTGCCGCGGGCCAAGCCGAGTTATTAACGGGGATTCCAGTTGCACATAAAGATATCTTTTGTACGGATGGGGTGAAAACCTCATGTAGTTCAAAAATGTTGGATAACTTTATTGCACCTTACGATGCACATGTTGTCACTCAGCTGAAAAAAGTCGGCATGCCTATTTTGGGTAAAACCAATATGGATGAGTTTGCTATGGGTTCATCTTCCGAAAGCAGTTATTACGGGCCGACTAAAAACCCTTGGGATCACAAAGCGGTGCCGGGTGGTTCTTCTGGTGGTTCAGCTGCGGTTATTGCCGCAGGTTTAGCGCCAATGGCAACCGGAACTGATACCGGTGGTTCGGTTCGTCAGCCAGCTTCATTCTGCGGAGTGACTGGAATCAAACCAACTTACGGTTCGGTTTCGCGTTTCGGGATTGTTGCCTACGCTTCGAGTTTTGACCAAGCAGGGCCAATGACGCGTAGTGCAGAAGATTCAGCTTGGCTATTAAATGCTATGGCGGGCTTTGATGAACGTGATTCAACCAGTCTAGAGCGTGAAGCCGTTGATTATTCAGCCGAGCTTACTAACTCTCTTAAAGGCTTAAAAGTTGGTGTTCCGGCTGAGTACTTTGGTGAAGGTTTAGATCCTGAAGTTGAAAAGATTGTCCGTGATGCGATTGCGGAAGTCGAAAAGCAGGGCGCCGAAATTGTTGAAGTTCACCTGCCAAATAAAGATTTAGCGGTACCGAGTTACTACGTGTTAGCGCCTGCTGAAGCGTCTTCTAACTTGTCGCGTTTTGACGGTGTGCGTTTTGGACACCGTTGTGAACAACCTAAAGACTTGCAAGATTTATATATGCGTTCACGTTCAGAAGGCTTTGGTGCCGAGGTAAAACGTCGAATCATGGTTGGGGCTTATGCGTTATCCAGTGGTTTTTACGATGCTTACTACCTAAAGGCACAGAAGTTACGCCGCATGGTTCGTGATGACTTCACCAAAGCGTTTGAAAGCTGTGATGTGATGATGGGGCCAGTAGCACCGACGCCTGCGTTTAATATTGGTGAAAAAACCGATGATCCAACCAGCATGTATCTTGCCGATTTATATACGATTCCTGTTAACTTAGCAGGCCTGCCAGGTATTTCTGTGCCAGCTGGTTTTGTTGACGATCGTCCTGTGGGCCTACACATTGTAGGGCCGTATTTTAGTGAAGCGAAATTGTTGAATATTGCTTTTCAATATCAACAAGTCACCGACTGGCATACTAAAACGCCAGCACAATACCAATAAGCAGGAGTCGAAATTTTATGAGTTGGGAAGTTGTGATTGGTTTAGAGATTCATGCTCAGTTAACCACCAAAACCAAAATTTTTACCGGTTCTTCAATTGCATACGGTGCAGAAGCGAATACACAAGCCAGTAATATCGATTTAGGGATGCCAGGCACCTTACCTGTATTAAATGCAGGCGTGATTAATAAGTCGATTGCGTTAGGGTTAGCGTTGGATGCAGAAATTGGTCGTAAATCGGTGTTTGATCGTAAAAACTACTTTTATCCAGATCTACCAAAAGGGTATCAGACTACACAGTTGGAGCATCCAATTGTTGGGCAGGGAACCTTAGAGATTGAAATTGATGGTGAGAAAAAAGTCATTGGTGTGACCCGTGCTCATTTAGAAGAAGATGCCGGTAAGTCAAACCACGGTATTGTACCGGGGATGAGCGGAATCGATCTAAACCGTGCGGGCACACCGCTGTTAGAGATTGTCTCTGACCCTGATATGTCATCTGCACAAGAAGCGGTGGCGTACGCTAAAAAAATGCATGAGTTGGTTCAGTATTTAGGTATCTGTGACGGAAACATGCAAGAAGGCTCATTCCGTGTCGATTCTAACGTATCGATTCGCAAACTGGGTGATCCATTAGGAACCCGTACCGAGCTAAAAAACATTAACTCATTCAAGTTTATTGAAAAAGCGATTGAGTTCGAAATCGAGCGTCAAATCGAGATCATTGAAAGTGGCGGAAGCATTGTTCAAGAAACCCGTTTATACGACTCTGAAAACAACACCACACGTTCAATGCGTTCAAAAGAAGAAGCCAACGACTACCGTTACTTCCCATGCCCAGATCTGTTGCCAGTGATTATCACTGAAGAGGACATTGAAGCTGTGAAAGCCACCATGCCAGAGCTTCCAGATGCCAAACGCGCACGTTATGTGTCTGAATTTGGTTTAAGTGATTACGATGCAGGTGTGTTAACGTCCTCTCGTGATATGGCCGAGTTCTTTGAAGCGTTGGTGGCGAAAACCGATGGTAAAGATGCCAAGTTATGTGCTAACTGGATGACCTCTGGTTTTGCGGCGGCTTTAAATAAAGACAGCCTAAGCGTCAGTGAATCGCCTGTTTCTGCCGAGCAGCTAGCGGGTATGTTGCAACGCATTATGGATAATACCATTTCTGGAAAAATCGCCAAGCAAGTGTTTGAAGCGATGTGGCAGGGTGAAGGTTCGGCGGATGAAATCATTGAAAGCAAAGGGTTAAAACAGATTACGGATTCAGGTGCGATTGAAGCGTTGGTTGATGAAGTCTTAGCCAATAACCCATCTCAAGTGGAAGCCTATAAAGGCGGACAAGAGAAGATGATGGGGTACTTTGTTGGTCAGGTGATGAAAGCCTCGGGTGGTCAAGCCAACCCAGGCCAAGTTAACCAGATATTAAAACCCAAATCAAACTGAACAGGCCTGTTCAAACTTTAAAATTAACTCAGTTAACTTAATTTGGCTTTTAATATCTGGTTAACTTGG
>JAYENR010000171.1:0-1668 GCA_034722175.1 Pseudomonadota bacterium
AATCAACCCGACTTGTTCGGGTTGATTTAAGAATATGGTGGCTACACCGGGATTTGAACCTGGGACCCCATCATTATGAGTGATGTGCTCTAACCAGCTGAGCTATGTAGCCAAAATGTGTCGCGTATTATAAGTCTATTCAGACTATTGTCAACCTCAAAACACAAAGATTTTTATTTAAATCCTAATAAATAAAAAAGGCTCTAAAAAGAGCCTTTAAAAAACTAACTTTACTAGATTTCGAACAAATTACATTAGGTCAAATGACTTTGATACACCAAATACAAGGTAATCTTCATCATCTGTACCGCTCGCTTCTTGCATCGCTTTAATATAAGTCACTGAACCGTCAAGACCTTTAGCTAGTTCGACACCATAACCTAACTCTACACGCGTAACAGCGTTATCATCTAAATCAGTATCTGCATCCCATACACCATAAGTTAATGAAATACCTTCATATTCAGCACTAATATAAACATCTGTGTAGTCAGAATCACTACCATCAACAGCTCCGTCTTCCCAAGAACCACCAGCATAACCAACAGAAATAGGACCGTAACCAGCAGAAAGATTAAATTCTTTATAAGATGTGTCGAAATCACCTGTATAGAAGTAACCCGTCACACCTAGACCTAGAGAAACGCCTTCAAATTCACCACCCCACCCAGCATACACATCATACTCTAGACCTTCAGTACCACCACCAACATCAGCACCCCAAGCACCAATATAAATACCTGAATCATCTTCATAATCAATACCTGCTGACGCAGACGCATCTGGAGTCTGCAGAACACCACGATAGACATAACTTGAAACCGCGCCAACGTTAGCCGAAACACCTGCTTGAGTTGTTGCCGGGGCTACTGCTAGCGTTGTTGCACCTGCAACAGCCATAGAAAGAAGTAATGATTTTAGTTTAAATGTTTTTTTCATTTTTATATATCTCCACAGAGTTTCTAATTAAAATTTTCAAACCTCTCACAGAGAACAAAATGCCAAAAATTATATTTTTATTATATTTCAATTAGTTAATCAAAAAGCAACGCTCATCTCGATCAAAACATGCACAACCTTTAAAAACATATGCACCATTTTATTTAAGTGCCTGCACCAAAACTAAAATTCCAAAGAAGCCTTCTCCAAAAATTCTATTAACTCTTTTTCAATCTGACGAAACTTACCAACCATCCTCAGACCTTCCTCAGTCAAACAAGTACCACCCCCTGCTTTTCCACCTTGGGACTTAACCACCAACGGTGTGTCTGACATTTGGTTTAGCTCCTCAATTAACTTCCAAGCCTTTTTATAAGACATTCCCATCTCTTTGGCTGCTCGATTGATTGAACCGTATTGTTGAATATTCTCTAACAATTGAATTCGACCAATTCCCAAATAGCCATCTTCTTTTCCCATTACCCAAAAACGAGCCCTAATCCGGTCTGAGTAAGCCTCTCCGGGTAACTTTGTTTTTTTAGTTTGCTCTAAGTCTTCCAATCCCAATACCTATTTAGCTAAAGCTGGTAGATACAACCACCGCAAAACGAACACTGACTAAACCATGCCTATTTCATTATTACTTATAGACACATCAATAAACGCTATAATATTAAACATTCTATTATTATTCACAAAGGAGTGAATTATGAACGTAGGTCGTCTAGA
>JAYENR010000172.1:0-9102 GCA_034722175.1 Pseudomonadota bacterium
CTTTTGGGCATAAAAAAACCGCTTAAAAGTAAGCGGTTTTAAGAAATGAACTGACCAGGTCTGGTCAGTTAAACAGAACGGTTGGCTTAGAAATCGCCAGATTTACCTTTTTCAAGCATTTCCCACATAGTGTTGCGAACTTCCATAGTTGCTTCTAAAAGCTCAGGAGGCATTTTTTTACCCATTTTGATCGCCATGTCCATGTTCATTGTGTAAATGTGAAGTCCATCTTCTTCTTCAACAATGTTTACACGACAAGGTAGGAAACCAGCCATTGCAGGAGAGAAATCTATCATTTTACGAGCTGTATCAGGGTTACAGAAAGACATTACGTGAATAACACCTGACTCAACACCACGAGCTTTCAGCTCTTCTGAAAGTGGTAATTCACCAACATTTTTGATGTTACGGTTAACACCAACAGCATTGATTGCATCGATAACGTCTTCAAGCTCAACGCCTTCTTCAACTTTTACTTCCCACATGGTTGCGTCAGCGATATCGCCTTCAGCTTCAACCCACTTATCCCAGATTTCCATGAATGTTCCACCAGCACCGTCATTAAGGTTACCGATTGCATTCATTGTTCCACAACCTGAAAGAGTTGTTACTGCTGCAGCTAGTAATGCTGCTTTGATTGCGTGTGTGAATTTCATTAATTTGTACTCCATTAGAATTTCAGTTTGTTGGTTAGCCAACTTTTAACATTGCGTAGATTACCCTTATATTACGTAAAAAGAAATATTAAAATTTTTGGTGTTTAATAATTTAATTTTATTAAAGTTTTCTAATACTCTAATATAAGTAAAACTAATGGGTCTTAAAGCCCAGTAATATTAGTGCTTTATTAAGTGTGTTATTATTTTTTGTGTCAATAGTATGCTGTTCCCACTCACGATGAACCGGGTAATTTCTTCGGTAATCTTCATAACTTTTATATAGTTTTTGTATGTCTGAACTTCGAATTGCTTGATCATCACATAGTGGGTTGTAGGTTGTGGTACAAATATCTGTGAGTTGGTTTTGAAGGCTACCTGTGCTTCTAGGCTTAATAATAGCTGGCTGAGATGGCAGTGATGTTTTCCACGAATCTTCGGGAGCAACGTTCCAGAACTTACATAGCTGTTGATAGACCATTTCTGTTCCTGCTATTTTGGCATCCAGTGAGTGGCCAGCAATATGCGGAGTGGCGATTGAGGCCTTTTTATAGAGGGCTTCATTAATGTTGGGTTCATTGACCCAACAATCAATAATGTTTGCTAGCGTTTGCGTTTCTGACCAGGCCTGTTCATTAATAATTCCGCCTCGTGCCGCATTAATTATGATCTGGTTTGGCTTAATTTTTTGTAACGCGCTTTTATTAATAAGGTTTTTGGTTGGAGATTCACCCTCTGAAGTTAAGGGAGTATGCACGGTGACGATGTCTGCCGTTAGACAGGTCTCTAAATCGGTGTAGGTACTTTTCAGTTCAGGATGCTGTTTTACTTTAGGTGGGTCATTTAGTAGACATTTTATTCCAAGGGCTTGGGCTTTTTTTAGAACTAGGCTACCAACATTTCCTACGCCAATAATCGCGAGTGTTTTTTCATTTAGATTAAATTGATGTTTTTCTGCGGTAATAAGTAGGCAAGTAATAATGTATTCGGCCACTGAATTGGCATTGCAGCCTTGTGCAGAGTAAAAGTGGATGTCTTGCTCTTTAAGATAAGGCTGATCAATATGGTCAAGACCGACAACTGTGCTTCCTACAAATGAGACTTGACTCTTATTGAGTAGTTCATTATTGATTTGAGTTCTTGAACGAATGATTAACGCATCGGCATCTTTAGCAATATTGGCATCAATTTCTTTACCTGGAACTAATTTAATCACGCCTAGATGCTTAAACATCTCTTTAGCATAGGGTATGGCATCGTCAATAATGATGGTCTTGGTTGTGGTCATGGCTTCTATATCAGAATTAAGTAAAACTCTAATTATAAGTTATCATTCCCGCAAAGTTTGAAGTTCAAAGTGAAATTAAAATGAAACCGAAAAGTAAAGTGCTATTAATTGATGGACCTGCTGGTCAGTTGGAAATTCGTATATTTAATGTGAGTCAAGGTGACGAGACTCAAAAGTTAAATGATTTTGTGGTTATCAGTCATCCACACCCTGAGTTTGGTGGCACTATGGATAATAAAGTGGTGACGACTTTAGAAAGAACCTTTCAAAGTATGGGGTACGGTACGGTCACCTATAACTTTAGAGGAGTAGGGGCGAGTGAAGGTCGTTATGACGGTGGGGTCGGTGAGCAGCAAGATCTACAAGCGGTAGTGGACTGGTTAAAAAGTAGCTACTCGTTTGAGCGTTTAGTATTGGCAGGTTTTTCCTTTGGTGCTTATGTGACATTGTCGGCTCAATCGAGTTTGGAGGCAGACCGTTTGTTGATTGTGGCTCCTCCCGTTGGTTTGTATGATTTTTCTGAAATTAAGGAGGTTGAGCAACCTTGGGATATGGTTATAGGCTTGGAGGATGAGGTGATTAGTGTGGCTGAAATGATGCAGTGGGCGATGGCTAGAGAGTTTAAACCGAGTTTGTATTGTCGTTCAGGAGCGAGTCATTTCTTTCATGGTCAGTTGATTTGGCTGAAAAAAGTCATTTTATCAACCTATTAGACATATAAGTATTTACTTATATGTTTTTATTTGTATAATCTGCGTATTAGAAAATTCTTATATGTTAATAAGCTTGTGTTATATATTGGAAATAGGTAAGGTTAGCCCGTTTTAGGTTAATTAACTTTGGATGGACGGTTAGTGGACTTTTAAGTAGATATGGAAAGGATGTGGGTGCATCCTTTTTTTATTTATGAGAAATAAAAACCCTTGTCTTTTCAGGTATACACTGGCATTACGGAGTCAATATGAAACAGCAAATCAGATCTGGATTACAATTAAAAGCCCTGGCAGTCGCTATAGCGTTCACGTTTCCTGTAGTCGTGGAAGCTGGAAAGGTAGGAGTAGGAACGACTTATGATTTTAACTCTTGTGTTGAAACGACATTAAACCAAAACCCTGAAATATCTGTTAGCTCGGCTCGTATTCAGCAAGCTGAATCTGCACTGAATGAAGCAACTAACAGTCGTTTACCACAAATTACAGCTTCATTAACGGCTTCAAACTCTGATAACGCCTTGAATGTTTTTGGGATGAAGTTACAGCAGCGTCAGGCGACATTTAATGATTTTGGTTTTGGTGAATTTGCGGAAACGGGTGATGCAGCCGTTGCTCCAGAAGCGTTAAATAACCCAGATGCTCATACTGACTTTAATACTCGTATTGAAATGCTTATTCCTGTGTATAACGGTGGCAAGATCTCCAGTTATCAAAATCAAGCTAAGGCGATGATTAAAGCGGCTCGACATGGTGATGTCGCTGTTAAACAGTTTTTAACTTTTAATGTCTATCAGGCTTATGAAGCGGTACATACTGCGCGTGCTTTTATTGAGGTATCGCAAAAAGCGGTATTGGCAGCGGACTCGTATGTTAAGACCACGACTAATTTAGTTCGTGAAGGGATTTTGGTTCGTTCAGAATTATTAAGTGCAAAAGTTAACCAATCTAATGCACGTATGACCTTAGAAAAAGCTAAGCACCAAGAAACCATTGCACTTGAAAGCTTAAGAATGTTAATGGCATTAGATCAAGATGCAAAGTTTGATATTGGCAGTCGTACAGACGTTAAGTTGCCAGCTGAAGATCTAGATGAGTTGATTGCAATGGCTTTTTCTAACAACCCTCAGCTTGAGGCGAAAAGAAATGAAGTGAACTCTAGCTTTGCAGCAGTTGATGCAAGTAAAGCAGGTTTGTACCCGAGCTTTAATGTGATGGCTCGCCAAGATTGGAATGATGAATCATTAGGTTTTGAAAATTCATCTTATACGATTGCAGGTGTGGTTTCGTGGAAGATTACCGACTTTGGTGTGACATCAAGTGGTGTTGATAAGGCCAATGCGGCTGCAAAAGTAAAAGAGTCAGAACTACGATCTAAAGAAAATAAATTGCGTCTAGATGTCATGACGGCTTGGAATAAACTGGATATTGCTACTAAACAAGTACACGTGAATGAGTTGGCAGAAGAGCAGGCTGAAGAAGCTCAGCGTTTAGTTCTGAAGCGTTATAAAAACGGGGTTGCGACCATTACTGAAGTATTAGCAGGTCAGGCTTTGTTAGATAAGGCGCGTGCAGAGGTGGTTTCAGCAACTTATGAGCGTAATCTTCAGGCGGCTAAGTTACGTTTAGATACAGGAACAATGACTCTGGCTCAATTGTAGTCAATACAGGATTGGTTAGTGATTGCTTGAAAGTGATCGCTTAAAAGGAATTTATTTTTAGTTTTTGAGGTTAAATATGAAACAACTATATAAGGTATTAACTCTTACCGTTCTTGCTTCGGCAATTGGGCTAGCGGGTTGTACACAGGAAGACGATCACTCTATCAAGACAGATAGCCAGCAAATAATTGAAGCTAAGATTGATACGGTTCAGTTAGGAACGGTGCCAATGATGGCTGTTGTTCCAGGGGCAGTTGTTTCTGATCAAAAGGCACAGATTTCATCTCGTCTGATTGGTTATATTAAAGATCTGAATGTAAAAGTAGGTCAAAAAGTTAAACAAGGTGACGTTTTGTTTAGCATTGATTCTACCGACGTTAAAAGCCAAATTAGCCAAGCTCAAGCTGGTTATCAGCAAGCATTAGCGGCTTTAGAAGATGCTAAGCTGGATAACGATCGTTTTACTAAGTTGTTTAAAGAAGATTCTGTGTCTAAGCAGCAGTTTGACAAAATTAAGCTTCAGTATAGTGTTGCTCAAGAAAATTTGGCGGCAGCTAAATCTGGCTTAGATCAAGCTAAGTCACAGCTTTCTTACGCAAACGTACGTGCACCATTCAATGGTGTAATTGTTGAAAAGTTAGCTGACCAAGGTGCGCTTGCATCACCAGGTCAGCCAATTGTTGTGATTGAGAATCTACAGAGCATCTCTGTTCAGACTGAAGTGGCGGGTGAGTTGTTTGCGGTACTGCGTGCAGGTGACGAAGCAGGCGTGTTAATTGATGGTCAAGCAGAATCTTTGCAAGGTACGATTTATACTTTGGTAAGTGCAGCAAACCCTAAAACACGTACTCATACGGTTAAATTAAGTTTGCCAGCGGTTATCAGTAACGTTAACAGTGGTACCTTTGCTCGTGTGAGCTTCAAGCGCGGTGAGCGCCAAACAATTATGGTACCTAGTTCAGCGATTGTTGTTCGTGCAGGCATTCCAGGTGTATTTGTTGTTAGCGAAGGTAAAGCTTACTTCTCAATGGTTCGTCCAGGTATGTCTATGAACGGACAAACTGAAGTTCAAGCCGGTTTGAACTTAGGTGAGCGTATTGTTGTTGATAACAACCAGAGCCTACTGAATGGCGATATTGTTGAGACTGTTGACTCTAAGAATGAAGGAGCTTAATTAGCATGGCTGGTAATGAAAACTCTTCTAAGGATGAGTTAAATATCGCCGGTAAGTTGGCAAAGATATTTATTCATTCTAAGATCACAATGATGATCATGATCGCGATCACCCTAGCAGGGATGATGGCGTATCTTGTTACACCTAGAGAGTATAACCCCCAAATTATTGTCCCTGCGGCGAATATTATTGTGCCAAAGGGTGGGGCAACGCCTGAAGAAGTTTCTAACATGGCTGTTAAGCCGTTAGAAGCGATTATGAATGCTTTACCTGGCGTGGATCATACCTTTGGTTTTGCGGCCAATGATTTTGGTGTGGTAACGGTTCAGTTTGAAGTGGGTGAAAACCAGGTTGATAGTTTGGTTAAGGTTTATAACCAGCTGATGCAGAACATGGATAAGATGCCGCCTGATACTCAGCAGCCGATTATTCGTCCGATTAATGTTGATGATGTTCCCATTATGACGTTGGCAGTGACTTCGGATGAACTGCCGGGTGTTGCTTTACGCGATGTCTCTTTAAAAGTTATTGAGCACTTACGTAATGTACCAGGTGTGTCATTTACTGAAGTGGTCGGGGGTGATAAACGCGCGGTCAATGTTTGGTTGGATGCCCAGAAAATTGCGTTGACCGGTTTAACGCTTGAGCAAATCAGTCAGATGTTGAAGGGCAGTAACGTCTCTTTACCAGTCGGTTCATTGGTTAACAATAATAAAAATGAGTTGGTTCGTGTTAACGGTTTCTTAGGTAATGCTAAAGAGGTGGGCTCGATTATTATTGGTGCCGATATGGGACGTCCTATTTATCTGCACGATATTGCAACCATTGAAGATGGTCCGCAAGAGGCAGACTCATATACGCGTATTGGTTATGGTCCACAAGGATCAAGCGATGTTCGTGGTGAGCAGACAGCAGTCACCATCAGTATTGCTAAAAAACCTGGAACCAATGCGGTTGATGTTGCCAATGCCGTTTTGGAAAAACTGGAGTTTTTGAAGGCATCGGTGGTTCCAGCCAATATTGATGTGGTTGTGACACGTAACGATGGTGAAAAGGCCAACGCTGCGGTTAACTTATTAATGGAACACTTGGTGATTGCGGTTGCTTCTGTTGTGGTTATCCTAGTTATTTTCTTAGGTTGGCGTGAAGCGGGTATCGTAACCTTAACGGTGCCGTTGATTCTATTTGTGGTGCTGTTTATCGGGATGATTGCTGATCAGACCATTAACCGTATTACACTGTTTGCTTTAATTTTATCGTTGGGGCTGCTTGTTGATGCCGCCATTGTGGTAATAGAAAACATTCACCGTCATATACATGAAGGGTTTGATCCCGAAAAGTTTGATGAGTTGATGATTAAGGCGACCAATGAAATTGGTAACCCAACCAACGTTGCGACCTTGGCGGTTATTTTGGCATTCATTCCAATGATGTTTGTAACCGGGATGATGGGGCCATTTATGGGGCCAATTCCGTTTAACGTACCCGTGGCGATGATCGCCTCCTTGGTGGTGGCTTATATTCTTGTTCCTTATGCGGCATACCGTTGGTTAGGCAAGAAAGCCATTAAAGAGATGCAAGAGCGTGAAAGTACTGAAGCGCACCATGTTCATAAAGAAGATTGGATGCAGAAGCTGTATGTAAAAGCAATCAATCCTATGATTGAGAGCCGTACTAAACGTAATGTGTTCTTGTTTGCGGTTCTGATTGCTCTGTTTGCTGCGCTATTACAGCCTGCGCTACAGTTTATGCGTGATGATGGCATGAATAACCCATTGCATGGTGCGGGTGTTGAGGTGAAAATGTTGCCTTACGATAACACCAGTACTTTCTTGGTTCAGGTGGATATGCCTGAAGATTCTGCTTTAGAAGCAACGGACCGAGTGGTGCGTCATGTGGGTGCTGAAATTTCAAAAACGATGCATGTTACCGATTACAGCGTTTATTTAGGTAAGCCTGCTCCAATTGACTTTGCGGCTCTGGTTCGTGGTGATTTGATTAAGCAGGGGCCAAACTTTGCGCAAATTCGTGTCAACTTAGTGAATAAGCATCATCGTTCAGAGTCTTCGCATGACATTGCGATCATCTTGGACGAGAAGTTGAAAGATATTCGTATTGCTTTCCCGGAAGCCAATATTAAAATCTATGAAACGCCTCCTGGTCCGCCGGTTACCACTCAAATCATGGCTGAACTGTATGGTCCAGACTATGATAAGTTACGTGATGCGGCAACCGAAGTGAACGCTGCTTTCAATGATGTTTATGGAATGATCAATGTTGATAACTCAGTGACGTCTGATATGCAAAGTTATGAGATTAACATTGACCGTGAACAATCTAACTTATTAGGTGTGGCACCAGCGCAGGTGGCTAAAATGCTACGTGACTATGTGAATGGTTACGAGTTGGGTTATATGCACTTGGACAATGTACGTGAGTCTGTCAATATTTTGGTTCGTTTACCAAAAGCGGAGCGAACAGTTGCTGAACAGCTGTTGTCTTTACGTGTTCAGTCACGTTCAGGTCAAGCGATTCCTTTATCAGCGGTTGCTGACATTGAAAAAGTCACACATGCTAAGCCGATTCTTGATCGCGATCAACACAAAATGGTCATGGTTGGGGGGGAATTACTTCGTTCTAGCCCGGTTTACGCCGTGCTGTCATTAGATAAAATGTTAGACGGTGTGACGTTGCCAGAATCTGGTGTGACATTCCATACTGCTAACCTAGGGTTTGTGGCAGCACAGCCTGATGATGTGATGGACTACACTCTATTGTGGGGTGGTGAAATGCGTCTAACATTAGATGTATTCCGTGATATGGGAAGTGCGTTTATCGTTGCGTTAATCTTCATTTATTTGATCTTGGTTGGTTACTATAAGTCATTTATGATGCCGGTTATCGTAATGGGTGCGATTCCTTTAACTATGATCGGGGTTTTCCCAGGTCACTGGTTAACTGATCAAGCCTTTACCGCGACTTCAATGATCGGGGTCATCGCACTCGCCGGTATTGTGGTGCGTAACTCACTGCTGTTGATTGACTTTATTCTTGAATATAGAAATGAAGGTCAATCTCTAAAAGATTCGGTTATTGAAGCTGGTAAAGTCCGTTTCCGTCCGATCTTGTTAACAGCACTAGCAATTATCTTTGGTTCAATGATTATGATTACTGATCCAGTGTTCGGTGGTCTAGCCGTTGCCTTGATCTTTGGTACGCTCTCTTCGACTGTATTAACGCTATTGGTTATTCCGCTGATGTACTACATCTGGCAATGGCACGGTGGTGTTAAGCAGCAAGAAGAGTTAACAGCACAACAAGCTAAATAATTTGAACTAGGTTATTAAGCTGCATAAGAAGGCCCCGCATTTGCGGGGCTTTTTTTTGTCCAAAATAAACTGACCAGGCCTGGTCAGTATAGAAAAAGCACGTATTAGATAATTTTGCCTATTTCCTTATAGATATATCTATTGTTAGAATGGATTTTGTGGAGTGGATACACTATTTCGTACCTAGATGATTGATACAATTCATCATCAAAGGAGAAGGTCATGGCTCAACGGAAATACGATAAAAAACTCAGACAGGAAGTGATTGAAGCAGTTCTAATCGG
>JAYENR010000173.1:0-9047 GCA_034722175.1 Pseudomonadota bacterium
GTTGTTTGTAGACATCAGGCAGAGAGGAGTGAACAATATCAAACCGCAGGTGAATAGCCGATGAAACCTTATTGACATTCTGGCCACCCGCTCCTTGCGAACGAATCGCCGTCAGCTCAATTTCATCATCAGGAATAGAGAGTCGTTCAGAAATTTTAAGCATGAGTTAACCCGAAAGAAATGAACTTTAACCAGGCCTGATCAGTTTTCAAAATCAGTCCGTTGGTCTTAAGAACAACTGATAACCTGGGTTATCCTGTTCATTGACATACGGATAACCCAAGTTATCTAAATAACATTCAAAGTCTTTGCTCTGCTCAGGTGGCACTTGCACACCTACTAACACTCGACCATAGGCCGCACCGTGGTTTCGATAATGGAATAAGCTGATATTCCACTCTTCACTCATGTGCGTTAAAAACTGCAGTAATGCACCAGGACGTTCTGGGAATTCAAAACGGTACAGTAGCTCATTTTTAATGCCATTGGCGTGACCACCAACCATAAAACGCAAATGTAATTTGGCCATCTCATTATCGGTCATATCTTGAACTTGATAACCACTGCTTTCTAATTCAGAAACGATGGATTTACGTTCAGCTTGCCCACCTTCGGTACGCACCCCAACAAAGACCACTGCACTGTTAGAATCTGAAAAACGGTAGTTAAATTCGGTGATTGCACGGCGACCGCCTAACAGATCACAAAACTGTTTAAAGCTGCCCGGTTCTTCAGAGATGGTCACTGCAAAAATCGCTTCACGTTTTTCACCCAGCTCGGTACGTTCTGAAATGTGACGCAAACGGTCAAAGTTCATATTGGCACCACTGATAATGGCCGACATCTCTAAACCAGAGACCCCTTTTTGTTCTACAAACTTTTTCATCCCTGCAATCGCTACCGCACCAGCCGGTTCGGCAATGGCTCGAGTATCTTCAAAAATATCCTTCACTGCTGCACATATTTCATCGGTTTTAACGGTAATCATCTCGTCCACACAACACTTGGCAATACGGAACGGTATTTCACCTACCTGTGCAACCGCCACACCATCGGCAAAAATACCAACCTGATCCAAAACAACACGTTCATCAGCCTTTAACGCTTCTGTCATACAAGCGGCATCTTCTGGTTCAACACCAATCACACGGGTATTTGGCGAAACCTGTTTAATCACGGACGCAATTCCAGAGATCAAACCACCGCCACCTACTGCGACAAAGATCACATCAAACGGTTTACTGTGCTGTCGCAACATTTCTAAGGCAATAGTTCCTTGCCCAGCAATCACATCAAGATCATCGTATGGATGAATAAAAGTCAATTTTTTATCTTGCGCTAATTGTTTAGCAAACTTTGAAGCTTCATCATAAGAGTCCCCCTCCAAAACAACATGACCACCTAAACGTTTCACAGAGTTGATCTTGATTGGCGGCGTAGTTCTAGGCATTACAATGGTAGCTTCAACGCCCAACTTAGAAGCGGATAACGCCACGCCTTGAGCGTGATTACCAGCCGAAGCTGCAATCACGCCCGCTTTTCTCTGTTCATCCGTTAACTGCACCATACGACTGTAAGCACCACGCAGTTTAAAAGAAAAAACAGGTTGTAAGTCTTCACGCTTTAACCAAACCTGATTTTGCAGACGTTTCGACAGTAGTGGCGCCACTTCTAATGGTGTTTCATCGGCAATGTCATAAACCGGTACCGTTAACACGCGACGTAATATCTCTTCTGGCATACAAAATCCTTAAACAACCCCTGACTACCTAGCCGACAGCGGGAAAATAAATACGAAATTCCGGCTATTATAGCACCGTAAATACAAGGAAAAATTTGCTCCCCTTAAACTAAGTGATTTATTCCGTAAATAGTGGAATTTGAGTGCTATTAATCTACTACACCAAGATATCTCTATAGCCAAACCACTAAAACTTGATCTCAATTATGGCATCAAACATTCCTCAATACTTCATTAGACCTTGCTAAATACTTGAGGTTTTTTCGTTAAGGTTCTTTCAATATTATCAAGCAGTTGACTACGTACAATACGCGTAAATTAATTAATAACTCTGATTTATAAAGGCATCTCATGGTCTCCCGTAAAAAGCTTTCAATCGCTATCCTTTCTGCTCTTGCTGTTTCACCTATCACTTTCGCTGCTGAACTTGAACAAGTCTCTGTTCAGGCCGATAAAGAACTGGTTCAGCAACAGACAGCCAACACCGAAACCTTATTAAATACCTCTAACTCTGAAACAGGTACTGCATTGCGTCAGATTAATGGTGTCGAGGCTTCTCGAATGGGTGGTCACGGAGTTGATTTAGTGATTCGTGGACAGAAAGAATCTCAATTAAACATCCTAATTGATGGCGCTAAAATTGAAGGCGGTTGTCCTAACCGTATGGATCCACCGACCGCTTATGCTGAATTAAGCAGTATTGACGAAATTACGGTCATCAAAGGGGTTCAGTCGGTCACTCACGGCACGGGCGGAACAGGTGGAACAGTTCTATTTGAACGCATTGCGCCAACCTTTGAAGAAGGCAAACCTTATAACGGTGAAGTGAATTTAGGCACCACCTCTAATGGTGTAAAACAAGACATCAACGCCACGCTTTCTGCAGGCGGAGACAAAGGTTACATTGTTGTTCAAGCGGCTAAGAAAAGTGCTGACAACTATGAGGATGGCAACGGAAACGAAGTACGTTCAAGCTACGACAGCCAGCAAGGTCATGTCGATTTAGGTTGGACACCCAATGACAATCACGAATTACGTTTATCTTATGAAAACACCTTAGTGGAAGATGCGCTATTCCAAGGTGCTTCAATGGACTCGCCAGAATCAGACGGAACAACAGTACGTTTACGCTATAAAGGTGAAAAAATTAATGATGTCATTCAGAGTATCGATGCGGACGTTTATAGCTCTGAAGTCGACCACTTAATGGACAATTATTCTTTCCGTCCAGCAACCCCTGCTGAAAAACAAGTTAAAAACGCAACCAATGTGACAACAGACGGTGCAAAAATAAAACTAACCAGCATGGTAGGTCATACTCAATTAGATTACGGTGTTCAGTATGAAGCCATTGGTAAAGAATCTACTTTGCAAAAGCCAAGCGGCACGCCAACCATTTGGTATATGTGGCCAGATGTACAAACAGATACTAAAAGTGTGTTTGCTGAATCCACCTCCTTCTTTAAAGACAATCAAAAAGTCATTATGGGGTTACGTTACGATAATCATAATACCGATGCAAACGATGCTGACGTAGCGACGGATGCAGGTAAAACCGCAATCAGCCAGTACAATCGTTATACCGATTTTTCTGGCGAAACCAGTAATGAACATTCAAACCTAAATGGTTTGGTGCGTTATGAAAAGAAACTGGATAACGGCATTAATCTGTACACGGGTTTAAGCCTAACTCACCGTTATGCAGATGCAACGGAACTTTACATTGCTAAAGGTGGCACCATGGTCAAAGATGGCATCGTTTCTGATGTATCTTGGATTGGTAACCCTGACTTAAAACCAGAACAACACAATCAATTCGATATCGGTTTTGCTAAAAACGGTAAAGATAACAGTTGGTCGATTTCAGCCTACTACGATGCGGTTAACGATTACATCTTGCGTGACCTCAATCCAAGTGCCAACCAAACGGGTGAAATTGGTGGCTTATTACCAGATGCAACCGTCGATAAACGTACCGTGTATCTTAATAAAGATGCCACCATCATGGGAATTGATGCATCTTCCAGCTACGCCATCAACACCAACTTAACATTGGGTGTCAATGCCAGCTTAACCAAAGGCTTTAATGATACTGATGACCGTAACTTGAGCAATATTGCGCCACTTTCAGGTGCTCTTTACGCTGAATATCAAACCGCTAACTGGAACTCAGGTGCTCGTTTTAATTTTGCGACAGATCAAACTGAGGTGAATGATGCGGGTGGAGAGCTTGAAACAGCTGGCTATACAACCGTTGATCTATATGGCCAGTATGCATTCAACAAAACCTTTGCCCTTTCTGCCGGAGTCGACAATGTGTTTGATAAAGCCTATGAGAACTATCTAAACCGTACCGATATTACCTCTGGTAATACCTATAAATTGTATGAACCTGGTCGTACACTTTGGGCAAAACTGAATGCTAAATTTTAATGATTTTTGATCTAGATCATTAATCGAGTTTAAAACCGCAAAAGCTTTGTCTTAATTGCGGTTTTTGTGGTTATATTAGACCAAGTTTAAAGGAATATATAATGAATAAAAAAACCCTTGTCATCGTTATTATGCTTGGCATTATTATTGGTGTCGCATCCCTATTAATGCCGTCTAAAGTTGCAAATGACTTAACTCAAAATGCTGCAAACCTGATTTCAAATGGTCAGCCAACTGGTGGAGACTTTACCTTAACCAGTGTCAATGGCCAGCAATCTTTAAGCGACTTTAAAGGCAAGTTGGTACTGGCGTACTTTGGTTATACCTATTGCCCAGATATCTGCCCAACCAACCTAGGAAACTTATCGGTGGCTTATCGTCAGTTCACTCAAGAAGAGAAAGATAAATTACAGATTCTATTTATTTCTGTTGATCCAGAACGTGACACCCCAGAACGTTTAAAACAGTATGCCGACTACTTTGAAGCAAACATCATTGGATTAACGGGGGATGCTAAAACGATTGCTGAAATTTCTCGCCGCTATGGTGTCGTGTACGCCAAAGTGGACGATCCAAATAATGGCACTAACTACGCGGTTGATCACTCCGCCTTTACCTATGTTGTTGATCAACAAGGTAACTGGAAACAGCAGTTACCACACGCAACTAGCCCAGACATGTTTGTAAAAACTGTCCGTGAATACTTGAATAAATAACCGCTATACCCTATTTAATAAACAGTCACAACAAGTGGCCTAGATTAAGGAATAAACCATGTCTTATAAAACAACGTTTGCCGCACTTGCTTTAGGTGCACTGACCTCAATAGCTTCTATGCAAGCTCTAGCTGCTCAAGCAGATCACGTAACAGTAGAAAATCCATTTGCACGTGAAGTACCGCCTGGTGCACCTGCCAGTGCCAGTTTTATGAAACTCACCAATAACAGCAACGCAGACATCAACATCGTTGAAGCAGACTCAACCGTCTCTAAAGTCGTTGAACTTCATACCCACACCAATGATAACGGCGTGATGCGTATGCGCAAAATCCCACAAATTACGGTTCCAGCAAATGGCATGACCATGTTAAAACCGGGTGGACTGCACATTATGTTAATTGGCCCACACCAACCCTTAAAAATGGGACAGACGGTAAAGGTGACTTTAAAGTTTGAAGATGGCAGCTCTAAAGAGGTCTCTATGCCGGTTAAGTCTTTAAAGGGGATGCCAATGATGAAACATAAAATGGATCACGGCAATATGAATCACGGACACATGCACCACTAAAGCAAACTTTTACGGTTGTGTTAGACTAGGCGATCTTAAATAAGTCGCCAACAAAAACCATAATAAAAATAGGTACATAGATGAATAAATCGATCAAAACTTTATTAGTAAGTACATTACTTACTGCTGGATTATCTTCAGCTCAGGCTGAAGAAGTTGACGTAAGCAAAAAAGGCAATTTGGATATGTGTGTAGAATACTCTACATTGGCATCTGAAGAAACCAAGCAGGCCTACTTTAAAGAGTTAGATCGTCGTGGCCAGTTAAGCTACAAAGATCATGATCGACTAAAAAACCGCGAAGTAGGTCCAAGTTCGACCACTTGTGGGATGTACATGGCAAAAGGCAAACCAGTGGCTGAACAGTCACGTCAAATTCGCCCTATGACCTTTAAAGTGGTTCACATTTACCCTGATATGTATTATGTCTCGCAATCTGGCATGATTGTCGATGGTTACGAACGTAAAGAAGGTGTTATGCCTCCAAAATTGATCGTCGAACAGCCAGAAGTGGCACCACCGCCAGTGCTTTACGGTCAGCCAAAACAGTAGATTTAAACTCTAAAATCTAAATCAGATCAGGCCTGTTCGTTTTAAAACGTGTAAGCCTGGTCTTTTTTTGTATATGCCCACTGATAAGCTATACAACTTAGTAGTGATTGATTACAATTACAAGATTAAGAAAAATTTAAAATAAAAACAGAAAGAGATAACCATGACGCAAGATGAACTAAAACAAAAAGTCGCTCAAGCTGCAATTGAATACGTAGTACCAGATACAATCATTGGTGTTGGAACAGGATCAACTGCTAACTTCTTTATTGACGAACTAGCTAAAATTAAAGGTTCTATTGAAGGTGCGGTTGCAAGTTCTGAAGCGACTGCTGAACGTCTACGTGGTCACGGCATCCCAGTTTTAGATTTAAACTCTGTCGCTGAAATGTCAGTTTATATCGATGGTGCCGATGAAGCGGATGCTGCGCTAAACTTAATCAAAGGTGGCGGTGGTGCTTTAACACGTGAAAAGATCGTATTAGCGGTTGCTGACAAGTTTGTATGTATTGCTGATGACAGCAAAAAAGTAGATGTTTTAGGTAAGTTCCCGTTACCTGTTGAAGTTATTCCGATGGCTCGTAGCTACGTCGCACGTGAAATCGTTAAACGTACGGGTGGTGAGCCAGTTTTCCGCGATGGAACTAAAACCGATAACGGTAATATCATTCTTGATATTCACGGCTTAGAAATTACCGACCCTGTGGCGCTTGAAAACGAACTAAACAGCATTGTGGGTGTCGTAACAAACGGTCTATTTGCCGCACGCCCAGCTGACATCTTCCTTTGTGGAACAGCAAATGGTGTTGAAACACTGACTGCTAAGTAAACATTCTGCCCTCTTTTTATACCAGAGGGTCATAGCAAATCGGGTCCATTATTTAAATAATGTCGACCCGATTTTTGTTTGAGTCATTTATTTTCAATGAGTTTTATAAAACGAGTCTTACTATGCAAAATATCGGTAGCAAACTTTTTGGATTATTAGTGGTCGCTTTATTAGCCACCCTACTCTATTTCACCGTTTTTTCAGATGGCTTAGGCAAAGCACCGAGCGTTACGGTTAAGGGTTCACAAGGTCAAGTCATTGACTTGAGCCAACCTAAAAAACCGATATTGGTTAACTTCTGGGCGACCTCTTGTCCGGGGTGTATTGCTGAAATGCCACATTTAGCAGAGATGAAAAATGAACTAGGTGATCGCTTTGAACTGGTCGCAGTCTCTATGGACTACGATCCAGAAGCTCAAGTTCAAAAATTCATTCAGAACAACCCTTATCCGTTTATTTTTGTAAGCGATAAAGATGGTCAAATTGCCAAAGCATTTGGTGATATTTTACTGACTCCAACCAGTTTTTTAATTGCACCCAATGGCAATATTGTCTACAAACAAATTGGTGAAGTTAAATTTGACCTAGTCACCGAACGTATTAAACAAATGAGCCCACAACTGTAAAAATTAGGGAATCAGAAGCCAATTCATTCATTGGCTTTCTCACTCAAAAGGAACATTCATGAGCAACTCACACGATTTATTTGAAGCCGCCCAACAGCACATTCCTGGTGGCGTAAACTCACCCGTTCGTGCCTTTAAAGGTGTCGGTGGCGACCCGATCTTTTTTAAAGAAGCGAAAGGCGCTTACTTAGTTGATGAAGATGACAAACAGTACATCGATTACGTTGCATCATGGGGCCCAGCCATTTTAGGTCATGCTCATCCCGAAGTGATTAAAGTGGTTCAAGAGCAGGCGGAACTTGGTCTGTCTTTTGGTGCGCCAACTAAAATTGAAACCACCATGGCGGACTTGGTTTGTGAGCTGATTCCATCAATGGATATGGTTCGTATGGTGAGCTCTGGTACAGAAGCCACCATGACAGCGATTCGCCTAGCCCGTGGTTACACTGGTCGCGATAAAATCGTTAAGTTTGAAGGTTGCTATCATGGGCATTCCGATTCGCTACTCGTAAAAGCGGGCTCAGGTGCTTTAACCTTAGGTGTCCCCTCTTCACCCGGTGTGCCAGCGGCATTAGCTGAAGAGACATTAACGCTAACGCATAATGATGCGGACGAAGTTCGTAAAGTATTTGCAGAAATTGGCGATCAAATCGCTTGTATCATTGTTGAACCGATTGCTGGAAACATGAACTGTATTCCACCAGAAGAAGGGTTTTTAGAAACCCTACGTGAAGTCTGTGACGAGTCTGGTGCGGTATTAATCTTTGATGAAGTCATGTGTGGTTTCCGCGCTGGTTTAACCGGTGCGCAAGGTCGCTATAACATCACCCCAGACCTAACCACTTTTGGTAAAGTCATCGGTGGTGGAATGCCGGTTGGCTCATTTGGTGGTAAACGCAAAATCATGGAACATATTGCTCCGATTGGGCCGGTGTATCAAGCGGGTACCTTATCAGGTAATCCAATCGCAATGGCAGCAGGTTTAAAAACCTTAGAGCTCATCAGCCAGCCAGAGTTCTTTGACAAGCTCGAAGAGAAAACCACTCGCTTGGTTAACGGCCTGCAAGCAGCAGCAGACGAATACAATATTCCATTCACAACGAACCAAGTGGGCGCCATGTACGGTTACTTCTTCAGTGAAGAGAAAAACATCTCTCGTTTTGCTCAAGTCGCACAAGGTAATATGGAACGTTTTAAAGCGTTCTATCACGGCATGTTAGACGAAGGCGTTTACTTAGCCCCTTCTGCGTTTGAAGCCGGGTTTGTCTCTTCTGCTCATACCGATGCAGACATTGATAACACTATTGCAGCCGCACGTAGAGTTATGGCTAAGTTATAAACGATTAAAACCCCACTCTTCATCAATTAAAGGGCTATTTATTAGCCCTTTTTTATTGCCTTAAACGCTTCAAAATCTAACTGAACAGGCCTGGTGAGATGTAATTAAAAATCCCAGATCAAAGAGGTATGTTTGCCTGATTTGGTATAATTTCATTTTTTTCAAACACTAAACCGATTCGCAATGTCAGCACATACGCCCGAGCAACTCGTTAAACTTTTTGATGCCACATTTTTAAACA
>JAYENR010000174.1:0-40258 GCA_034722175.1 Pseudomonadota bacterium
CTAGTTTTAGGGCCAGCGATAAACCTGCAATCCCACTACCAATTACCAAAATATCAGTTTTTAAACTTTTAGATTGAATCACAAGTATCCTTTTAAAAAAATGCAGAGGCGGTTAGGGAAGTGAAGTTGCAAGAATTTGCAGTGTGACCGTTATTAGTCTATAGGGCGTATTATAAGGTAACTATTCGGAGTTATCGAAGAAATATGTTAGTTTAATAGTCATCATTTAAGGCGATAAAAAAATATGCAACAAGAAGAAAACAGGTGGTTACTCTCTCAAGGATTGGTGGTTGGTCAAGAGGATGGATTTGTGTTGGTTCAAACTCAACGACAATCAGCGTGTGGCGGGTGTCAGTCTGAATCCGGTTGTGGAACATCGGCTTTAGCTAAGTTATTTTCGAATACTGGTAGTGCACCCATTAAAGTAGAAAACACCTTAAATGCGGCTGTCAATGATCAAGTGTTACTGAAGCTGGATGAATCACGTTTGGTTTTACACGCCTTTATGGCCTATGGTTTGCCGTTAATTGGCCTATTTTTATTTGCGGTTCTCTTGAAATGGACGGCTCAGTCCTTATTAGGTATGCAGGCAGGTCAAGCAGAGCTGTTGTCAATTTTAGGTGGCCTATTCGGTCTGTTATTAGGTTGGTTTGTAACCAAACGTTTTTATAAACCGACCTTGCCAACTTTAGAAAAAATCATTAAATAGTGAGCAGGCCTGTTTAACAATCTTCAAGATTTTGTCAGAGTCTTGTAAAGAGCATTTGTTAAGTTATATCTGAACTCATTTTGTGAAAAGGTGGAAAGAATGAAACGAACTTCTTTTTTAGCGTGTGTTTTGACCGGTTTGGTGCTGGTAATGCAAGCGCCTTATGCGATGTCGAATACGGCAAATTCGCCGCAATCTTACGGATTGCCTGACTTTACTAAGCTGGTAGAAGAGAGTAGTCCAGTGGTGGTGAATATCAGTACCACTAAGAAAGTCACTCGCAAATCTCACCCTCAGTTTGAAGGTTTACCAGAAGAGTTACTACGCCGATTTTTTGGAATTCCGGGGTTTGAAATGCCTGATAGAGATCCTCGCGGTGGTCAACCAAGAGAGTTGCCACAGCAAGAGTCACACTCATTAGGTTCTGGTTTTATTATTAGCGAAGACGGTTATATCTTAACCAATAATCATGTGATTGATGGGGCAGACGATATTGTGGTGAGAATGCGTAATCGCCAAGAGCTAAAAGCCAAGGTGATTGGCGTAGACGCTCGTACCGATGTGGCCTTGTTAAAAGTTGAAGCCGATGATCTTCCTGTGGCCAAGATTGGTCGTTCTAGTACATTAAAAGCGGGACAGTGGGTCTTAGCGATTGGCGAACCATTTGGTTTGGATTACACTGTGACTCACGGTATTGTCAGTGCGGTAGGGCGTTCATTACCAGATGATACCTATGTGCCATTTATTCAAACTGATGTGTCAATCAACCCAGGAAACTCGGGTGGACCGCTGTTTAATTTGGATGGGGAAGTGGTTGGCGTCAACGCGCAGATATTCAGTAAAAGTGGTGGCTCTATGGGCTTGTCGTTCTCGATCCCGATTGATATTGCGATGAATGTCGCTGAACAGTTAATGGACAGTGGTAAAGTCAGCCGTGGTTTCTTAGGGGTGCAAGTTCAGGAAGTGACCAGTGATCTATCCAAGTCGTTTGGTTTGAAAGCACCGACTGGGGCATTGGTTGGACAAACTTACCCGGATACGCCGGCTGAAAGAGCGGGAATTCGTGCGGGTGATATTATTTTGGAGTTTAATGGCCAAAAAGTTAAAAAATCTGCTGATCTGCCGCCTTTAGTTGGTGTAGCTAAAGTCAATAAACCGATTAAAGTGGTTCTGTTACGTCAAGGTAAAAAGGTCAATATCACAGTTAAGTTAACCGAATTGGATAAAGCGGAGCAAGTCGCCAGTAAGCAAAATGGTGCAACTGAAAATGATCGTTTAGGTGCCACCGTTGAAGCTTTAACCAAAGAAGAGTTGGATGCGGTCAACTTACCTTTTGGTGTAAAAGTCATCTCAATGGACGATGGCGCTGCCAGCAAAGCTGGGATTCGTCCGGGAGACATTATCGTGACGATTGATTTTCAACCGGTTAAAAACTTGAATTCACTACGTAAAATCTTAGAAAAAGCCCCCGCTGGTCGTTCTTTGCCTGTGCGTGTAGTGCGTAATAAACGTTCTTTGTTCTTACCTTTAGTACTCGGAAAATAAAACCAAGGTGAAAAGGGCCAGAAGTTAATGAGCCCCTTGTACAAGTGAATGAACGGCTAAAAAGTGGTTAAAACTCCTCTAGAATGCGTTAAAAAACTTGCCAATAGCAAGCTATTAGCTGCATTTTTCGCCTTATCTAGAGAAGTTTTCTCTCATTTTTATCTCGCACCTCACTTGTACAAGGGACTCTAATAATATCTCTGCGTTTTAAGCGAAATTATCGTAAAATACGCAACAATTAATTTTTGAACCGCAACTTAAGTCTAGAGCATGATTAAACCCATGGCTGTTACTTAAGTATAAAGGGGCTATGAGCCCCTTTTTTTATAGTCTGTTTTAAGACTGAATTGCGTGTTATGTAACAACCGGAGCCTAAATGTCAGACGCATTAAAACTGATTCGAAATTTCTCAATCATCGCCCATATCGACCATGGTAAGTCGACTATTGCTGATCGTTTTATCCATTTATGCGGCGGTCTCTCTGACCGTGAAATGCAAGCTCAAGTTCTGGATTCAATGGATATTGAAAAAGAGCGTGGAATTACCATTAAAGCGCAAAGTGTGACCTTGAACTACAAAGCGGACGATGGCAATACTTATCAGCTTAACTTTATCGATACGCCAGGACACGTTGATTTTTCTTATGAAGTATCTCGTTCTTTAGCGGCGTGTGAAGGAGCTTTATTAGTCGTCGATGCCTCGCAAGGGGTGGAAGCGCAAACGGTTGCTAACTGTTACACCGCGATTGAGCAAGGGTTAGAAGTATTGGTGGTGTTGAATAAAATCGACTTGCCTGCTGCAGACCCTGAACGTGTAATTGATGAAGTTGAAGAGATCATTGGAGTGGAAGCTCATGATGCGGTTCACGCCAGTGCTAAGTCTGGAATTGGAATAAAAGAGACTTTAGAGGATATTGTTAAAAATATTCCGCCACCTCAAGGTGATCCAGATGCACCATTAAAAGCGTTAATCATTGACTCATGGTTTGATAACTATTTAGGCGTGGTCTCCTTGGTACGAGTGATTGATGGCAAAATCGGTAAAAAAACAAAAATGAAAGTGATGTCGACTAAAGAAGAGTATTTGGTTGATGATGTGGGCATTTTTACACCAAAACGTACTTCGACACCGTTTTTAACTGCGGGCGAAGTAGGGTATGTGATCTCTGGAATTAAAGACATTGACGGTGCGCCAGTAGGGGATACCTTATGTGATGCGGCGCGTGAAGACGTGGATGCTTTACCAGGGTTTAAACCAGCGCAACCTCGAGTTTTTGCGGGTCTGTTTCCTGTTTCATCTGAACAGTATGAAGACCTTCGTGAAGCATTACGTAAATTACGTTTAAATGATGCTGCTTTAAACTTCGATCCAGAAACGTCTGAAGCCTTAGGGTTTGGTTTTCGTTGTGGTTTCTTAGGTATGTTGCATATGGAGATCATTCAGGAGCGTTTAGAACGTGAATATAACCTGGATTTGATTACCACCGCACCAACGGTAATTTATGAAGTTCTTACCAAGGCGGGAGATCTTATTACGATTGATAATCCATCTGAATTACCAGATATGGGGATTATTCAAGAGATTAGAGAGCCGATTATTCAAGCGAATATTTTAGTGCCAAATGAATACGTCGGTTCAGTCATGAAACTGTGTATTGAAAAGCGTGGTGTTCAAAAAGACATGCAATATTCGGGGGGTCAGGTTTCTATCAATTATGAGCTGCCGTTAAACGAAGTGGTTTTGGATTTCTTTGACCGTTTAAAATCGTGTAGTCGTGGTTATGCCTCAATGGATTATGAATTTAAACGTTTCCAAGCCGATGACTTAACGCGTATCGACTTTATGATCAATGGTGAAAAAGTGGATGCTTTAGCCGTGATTGCTCATAGAAGTTTTGCTGCTCAACGTGGTAAAGTCATTATCGAAAAATTACGTCAAGTGATTCCTCGTCAAATGTTTGATGTCGCCATTCAAGCCGCGATTGGTGGCAAGATTATTGGTCGTTCTAACGTCAAAGCTTTACGTAAAAACGTAACGGCTAAATGTTATGGTGGGGATGTGTCACGTAAGAAAAAGTTATTACAGAAACAGAAAGAAGGTAAGAAGCGCATGAAGTCAATTGGTAGCGTTGAATTACCTCAAGAAGCCTTCTTGGCAATTCTCGATACGGGAGGAGATTAACCGTGAGTTTTGAACTGATTTTAGTGATTGTCACTGCTGTAACGGGCGTGATCACTTATGTTGACCGTATTGTATGGCGTCCTAAGCGTCAACGTGCTTTAGCAACTGAAAATGAACCCGTTATTATCGAATATGCTCGTTCATTGTTCCCAGTTTTTTTAGTGGTTTTGGTATTGCGTTCTTTTATTATCGAACCATTCCGCATACCATCTGGTTCTATGTACCCGACTTTAGAAATTGGTGATTTTATTGCGGTGAGTAAGTTCTCTTACGGTGTGAAATTACCAGTGACTCAAACCACTGTTATTCCAATCGCAGATCCAGAGCGTGGTGACGTGGTGGTGTTTGCTTACCCGAATGATCCAGCGGTTGATTATATTAAACGTGTAGTCGGTGTGCCAGGTGATGAAATCACCTATGTTGGTCGTACCGTATTTGTAAATGGTCAAGCGGTTAAGCAGGAAGCAAAAGGTAAATATATCGGTAACGATTCTGGTTCGGTGATGAGTGGTGCTAATAGGGTGACGGAGACATTAACGAATGGCGTTAGCTATGATGTATTGATGGATATGAACAAAAGCAGCCGTGATATGGATACGGTTGTGGTGCCTGAAGGTCATTATTTTATGATGGGTGATAACCGTGATCACAGTAATGACAGTCGTTTCTGGGGCTTCGTACCTGAGAAAAACCTAAAAGGTAAGGCTTTTGGGATCTGGATGAATTGGGACAACGGTATTCACTGGGGTCGTATTGGCAAAGGGATCGAGTAGTCATGAAGACTAAATCCACTACACTTGGTGTTGAACGCAAAGCAAAACTTAATCAACTATCTAAAAAATTGAATTACCAGTTTGAAAATATTGATTTTTTGCAACGTGCTTTAACGCACCGCAGTGTCGGTGCACAAAACAATGAACGTTTAGAGTTTTTAGGTGATAGTTTAGTTAACTTTATGATTGCGGATGTGCTGTTTCACCAATTTACTAAATTGCCTGAAGGTGATATGAGCCGTGTTCGTGCACATTTAGTAAAAGGTGAAACCCTAGCGGTGATTGGTAAAGAGTACGACTTAAGCGAATATCTGGTTCTAGGGCCAGGCGAATTAAAGAGCGGTGGCTTCCGTCGTAACTCTATTATTGCAGATGCCGTAGAAGCGATTATTGCTGCAGTCTATGAAGATGGTGGTTTAAATAAATGTCGTGAACTGGTTCAACATTTGTATAAAAAACGTTTGCAAGAGCTTGATCCTAAAAAGATCGGCAAGGACAATAAAACCCGTCTACAAGAGTTACTGCAATCGTTTCAAGAACCATTACCGGAATACAGTATTATCAGTGTTAATGGTGCGGCGCATGATCAAGCGTTTACCGTGTCGTGTTATGTCGGTAAACTAAATACTAAGTTTGAAGCGACGGCTTCTAGTCGCCGTAAAGCCGAGCAGAAAGCTGCTGAATTTGCACTGCAAGCGTTTGAAAAATAGACAAAGCTTTATTTAATCGTATTTCTGAAACTCACCCTACGCTCACATGGTTTTCTAAAGCCGTAGGACATGCCAGGCCTGATGAGTTTAAAAGTGCGATTTTTTCTTTTCACAACCGTGACAGATAATCGTTAAAACAACATAGGTTAATGAATGGATTACTCAGAACAAACACCAGAATCAACTCCCGTGAGCACAGACTACCAATCTGGGTTTGCAGCCGTGATTGGTCGACCAAATGTCGGTAAATCCACCATTATGAACGAGCTGTTAGGGCAGAAGTTGAGTATCACTTCGCACAAACCGCAAACGACTCGTCACCGTATTCATGGCATTCACACCACTGAACAGTATCAGATCGTGTATGTCGATACACCGGGTATGCACTTAGGGGGTCAAAAGAGTATTAACGACTATATGAACCGTACCGCAAACAGTGCCTTTGCAGATGTGGATGCGATTTTGTTTGTGGTTGAGGCAGGGCGCTGGAGCGAAGAAGATAAAGCCGTTGCGCAAAAACTGGAACATGTGGATATTCCAGTGATTGTGGTTGTGAATAAAATTGACAAATTTCCAAACAAAGAAGACCTGTTCCCATTTATGCAGACCATCTCGGAACACGTTAAATTTGCATCGTTGATTCCGGTTTCTGCCTACAAGAAAAGCGGCCTTAACTTGATTGTGGATGAAGTGTTGAAATTCATCCCAAAACAAGAAGCGATCTTCTCAGACGACTATATTACCGATCGTTCAACCCGTTTCTTAGCCTCAGAAATCATTCGTGAAAAACTGATGCGTACTTTGGGTGAAGAGGTGCCTTATGGTGCCACCGTTGAGATTGAACAGTTTAAGTTTAATGAAGAGGAAGAGCGTTGGGTGATTCACGCCTTGATTTTGGTTGAACGTGCTGGGCAAAAGAAAATTGTCATCGGCAAAAAAGGCGAAATGATTAAACAGATGGGCATTCAAGCGCGTAAAGACCTGATGGCGTTAATGGATGCACGTGTGCATTTGGAGCTTTGGGTTAAAGTCAAAGAGAACTGGTCGGATGATGCGCGTGCTCTAGCTAGTTTAGGTTATAACGACGACTACACAAGTTAAGCCACTTTGGGTCTCTGAATGGAAATTGTTCAGTCAGCCTATATTCTGCATACTCGGCCTTACCGAGAAACCAGTGTAATTGCCACGTTCCTGACTCAGGAGCATGGCAAGCTGAATGGTGTGGTACGGGGGGTGCGTGGTAAAACCCGCAGTAGTATGCAAAAAAACGCCATTTTACAGCCTTTTCAAAAGCTCTCTATTCAGTGGCGCGACAAACCCAATTCTAATAATGATTTAGTGACTGTTCGCAGTTTTGAATCGGAACCTGTGCGTTTCTATTTAGAGGGCGAAAGCAGTTTTTGCGGTTTGTATATGAACGAACTTCTGTATCGCTTAATGTACCCTAGGGTGTCGGTTGAAGCGGTATTTGAAGAGTATCAGCAAGCGTTATTAAACCTATTAAGTGCCCAAGATCGTGCTGAACAGGCCTGGTTATTACGAAAATTTGAATTGAACCTGTTAAATGAACTGGGTGTGAGCTTGTTGACTGAATTGGATGCTCATAAACAACCGATTCAATCTGAGCTTCAGTATCAATTTTATCCAGAAATGGGGGCTTATCCACTGTTAGATAGTCAAACTGTCGGCAATGGCACACTGATATCTGGAGAGTGTCTGTTAAAGCTCTCTAAATTAGAGTATTGTGAAAGCTGTCTAGGGTCATGGAAACGTTTGTTACGCCATGTACTGAATGGTTATTTAGGGTCAAAACCGATTATGACCCGCAAGTTATTTAAGTGAGTCTGGTATCAGCCAGTTATTTTTAGGAGTAAGTTATGTCCCCGATTTTTTTAGGATTAAATATTGATCACGTTGCCACCTTAAGACAAGCACGTGGTACTCGTTATCCTGACCCGATTAAAGCGGCATTAGATGCAGAAATGGCGGGAGCGGACAGCATTACTTTACACCTGCGTGAAGATCGTCGTCACATTCAAGATGAAGATGTGGCACGACTCTCTGCAATGCGTCAAACTAAAGTTAACCTAGAGATGGCAGCCACTCAAGAGATGGTGGACATTGCCTGTCAGTATCGTCCAGAAGACATCTGTTTAGTGCCAGAAAAACGTGAAGAGTTGACAACAGAAGGTGGTTTGGATGTGTTGGGACAGATGGAGTGGTTAACCAAAGTCTGTAAAACCCTAGCAGAGCACGACTGCCGAGTGTCTCTGTTTATCGACCCGGATGAAAGGCAGATTGAAGCCGCCAAAGAGGTCGGTGCGCCCGTGATTGAACTACATACCGGAACCTATGCGGAACTAGAAAAGCCTGCTGAAGTTCAAGCGGAACTAGAGCGTATTCAGCATGCTGCTGAATACGCGACGCGTTTAGGATTAGTGGTCAATGCAGGACACGGTTTGCATTATCACAATGTACAGGCGATTGCTCAGATCAAAGAGATTGAAGAGTTGAATATCGGTCACGCCATTATTGCTCAGGCGGTCTTTTCAGGTCTGCCAGAAGCGATTCGTGAAATGAAACGCATTATAATTGAAGCACGTCAGCAAGCGTATCTAAACGACTAGGTTTCGATGTGATTATTGGAATTGGAACGGATATTGTTGAAGTTGGACGTATTGAAGGCGTTTTTCAGCGTCAAGGTGAAGTCTTTGCTAAACGTCTGCTCTCTGAACAAGAGTGGAGCCGTTTTAAAGATCACCCATTTCCTGCACGTTTTTTAGCAAAACGCTGGGCATTAAAAGAAGCGGTTTCTAAAGCCCTAGGTACGGGTTTGGCTCAAGGTGTCTCATTTCACAATATGACCATCAAAAACCATGAAAGTGGCCAGCCTTATTTGGAATTGACGGGGGGGGCTTTAGAGAAATCCAATTCGCTAGGTATTACCAGCTGGTCGATCAGTGTCAGTGACGAAAAGACCCATGCGGTGGCGTTTGCAGTAGCGGAAAAAACGAGCAAAATACGATAAGTAATTTTTTCTAAATATGTAGTATATTTTTTGTTGATTTTAGGTAAACTAGTCAACAATTTTTAATTTACTGACCAGTGTTTTTCTGGTTTTCCTATTTTGAGAGCTTATTGGATTTGAATAAATTTTATTCAATTATTGTTGTGTGTACTATTCTGTTGTTTGGTTCGAACCAAGTCGTGGCAGATGTTCAAGTTATCGCTCATCCTTCTGTGAACATTGACTCTCTTTCTCAAAGAGATTTAAGCCGTATCTATGTTAATCAAATGAAGTTTTGGTCAGATCAAAATCGTCTAACCGTTTTTTCACACTCTACCAAAAGCCCAATACTTCGTGAATTTTCAGTGGCTAAATTAAGAATGCAACCTCATCAACTAAGCCGTGTTTGGAAAAGGTTGACATTTAGTGGAACTGGACGAGCTCCAGTCATGGTCAAGACAGAGAAAGAAATGCTTCAGAAAATAATCTCAACTCCGGGATCTATTGGTTATGTGTTAGATACCGTCAATGTAGATAACGTGTCTTTAAAAAAGATTGATATACAGCAATGAATAAATTATTTAAAACTTTTTACTTGATTGGTTTTATCACGCCATCATCGATGGCTTATGCCTATGATGTAAATGAACAATTTTCAGTGAATGGTTATATGAGTCAGGGAGTGATGTATACGCCAGACAACACTTTTTTAGGCATGGACGATATCAGTTTTGATGTAAGAGGCTTGGGCTTAAATGCGAATTATGAGGTGAATGATCGGCTTCGTCTGTCTGGACATGTGTTAGTGAAAAAAGCCGGAGATGTAATGGATGGCGATCCAAAACTGCATTTTTTGTTAGCCGATTACCTATTTCATACCTCTGCTGAAGGGGATCTAGGTGTTCGTTTAGGCCGTGTGCAAAACCAGTACGGAATTTATAATGCCACCCGTTTTGTACCGAATACACGTCCTGGTATTATTGTTCCAAGTTCTGTCTATTACGATGCTTCTTTTCGTGAACTTATGATGTCAACCGATGGCGTTAACCTTTATGGTCGAACTAACAATGATCTAGGTTCTTTTGAGTTGAATGTTTATGCTGGTACACGAGAGGTTGAAAATGAAGCCTTTGAGTTGTTTATATTTAAGAAAAAGACACCAGGTGATTTTAAAGAGTCAGCAATACGTGGTTTGAAATTGGATTTCATTCCAAACAGCGAGCATGATTTGGTTTTTAATTACAGTATGGTTAATTTTAATAGCGATCTAGAAAATACACCTACTTTTACAGAAGATCAAATTACTGCGGCACAGTCTTTGATTGCAGATGATCCTAGAATACGCAGTAACTACGTCACCAGCTTTGATACTGATATTTTAATCCATCTTTTTTCTATGCAGTATGGGGTAGATAACTGGTTATTGACTGCTGAATATGCTCGAGCTCATAGCGAGTTTACTGATGTTGAGATACTTTATGATGAAAAGCCAAGCCAATCGTTCGATTCTGAAGCCTACTACTTACAAGCAGAATATTTAGGTTGGCATGATGTGACGGTCTATGCTCGATTAGATTATATGTATCTGGACACTGATGATCGAGATGGCCAAACTGCCTATTCGGAAGGACGTCTGCCAGTTAACTATATGAGTTATGGTCGTGGTCAAACGATTGGGGTGCGTTGGTTTATCTTACCTGACTTAACCTTGTCTGCTCAGTATAGCCTTAATGAGGGAACTGCTTGGTTACCACCTTCACCAGGTGTGAAACCAGCCCAGTTTGTTGAAAATTGGAGCTGGAGTTCTGTTCGATTAACCTACGAATTCTAATCAATTCTCGCGTTTAAAGCGTTATTAAGTATAAAATACGACGCATCATTCCTAACCTCAAGATGAGTCGCTTATGTCTTTCAATAATAGTCTTCTTACCAATCTAATTGCCAGCTTGATTCTATTAGCGGGTGTGTTTTTAAATAATGACATTCTGTTTTGGACAGGCCTGTTCGCTCTGTCTGGCGCTTTAACCAACTGGTTGGCGATTCATATGCTGTTTGAAAAGGTACCAGGTCTGGTCGGTTCTGGTGTCATTCCGAATCGTTTTAAAGACTTTAAATCAGCCATTCACCAATTAATGATGACCCAGTTTTTTAATCAAGAAAACATCGATAAGTTTGTCAGTGGACAATCGTCATCTCTACATACCAATCTAAACTTAACCCCAGTGATTGAAAAGGTCGATCTTGCGCCAGCCTTTGATCGTTTGGTGGAAGTGATTATGAACTCTTCATTCGGTAGCATGTTAGGTATGTTTGGTGGGGCGGATGCATTGACCCCTTTAAAAGAACCTTTTGAAACTAACCTTAAAGCCTCATTGATTGAAATTACTGAAGCACCAGACTTCTTAGAAAAACTGCAAGGTGAAATCGATCAGCCAAATGTCATGGCTGAAATTCAAGCCAAAATAGAAGAGATTATTGAAGCTCGACTAGAAGAGCTAACACCAGAACTGGTTAAAGAGATGATACAACAGATGATTAAGCAGCATCTAGGTTGGTTAGTGGTTTGGGGGGGCGTATTTGGTGGTTTAATCGGTTTGATTTCTGCATTAGTATCCAATTATTTAGTTATTTAACAAGAATAACCCCATTATATTTTAAGCAGGCCTGTTCAATTTCAAACTGAACAGGCCTGTTGTGTATTAATCGTATGTAAATTGAGAGTGTTATGTTGATGTTAGCTTTTCCAATTTGGGCAATCTTAATCAGTGTTCTGGCGATGTCTTATCCAGAGTGGTTTGTCGATCTCAAATCGTGGATTGTTCCCTTATTAATGACTGTGATGTTAGGAATGGGCTTAACCTTACGCTGGCAAGATTTTCAACAAGTCTGGCAACACCGTTTGGTCGTTGGATTAGGGATAGGCATTCAATTTGTGATTATGCCACTCGCCGCTTGGTTACTTTCATTGAGTTTTGGTTTCTCAATCGAATTAATGATTGGTATGATGTTGGTTGGGGCAACAGCCGGAGGAACCGCTTCAAATGTGATGGCTTATTTAGCCAAAGGGGATGTGGCCTTGTCCGTGAGTATGACCTTAGTTTCAACTTTGGTTGCAGTCGTGATGTTACCGGTTTTAACTTGGCTTTATCTTGGGCAGAGTGTGGAAGTCCCTGTTTTATCTATGCTAACCATGTTGTTGAAAATGATTGTGGCTCCTTTAGCTATTGGAATGTTAATCAACACCTTTAGGCATGACAGGCTAAAAAGGCTTGTGTCTATATTTCCTGTATTCTCAATGACGGTAATTTTGTTGATTATCGCCATCGTTGTCGCTTTAAACGCCAACAACCTTGCCATCGTTGCTTGGACGGTTATGCTAGCGGTGATGTTACATAACCTTATTGGTCTGTTTTCAGGATATTGGTTAACCAAAAAGTTAGGCTACGACAGCGTGATAGCTAGAACAGTAGCCATAGAAGTAGGGATGCAAAATTCAGGGTTAAGTGTTGCCTTAGCCCTTAAGTACTTTACCGCTGCTAGCGCCTTACCCGGGGCATTATTCAGTATTTGGCACAATTTATCTGGCTCTGTGTTTGCAAGTTACTGGCGTAAAAGATGAGGGTACTAAATAGAAAGGTCGTATTCTAAAATAGATAAATATAAGTCTCTAAAAATTGTTTTTCTCCAAAGTGAAAGGTTTTAGAGCTAAAGTGATTATGTTAGAGCAAATGTCATCTGAATCATATATCTATCTATTAAAATGAGATGTCTCTATTTAAATTCACAGAGGGCGTAGTATGCCATTAATCGATATCACTTTACCTGAAGATGCGCTGAGTGCAGAGCAAGAACAACAGTTAGCCGAGATTGTGACCAATAGTTTACTGACGTTGGAGGCTATGCAGGACAACCCTAAAGCTAAAATGTTGACCTGGGTTTATCTGCATAAGCATCCACAGTCAGATTATTTTATTGGCGGAAAACACTCTGTTAAACCGCACTATCGTATTGATGTGACTGTTTTTGCCAATACGCTGCCAGACGCTCACAAAGAAAAACTGACTAAACAGCTCACAGAAAAAGTGCTTAACTTAGAAGGAACAGACGTGAACCTTTTAAATTCGGCACGTGTTTGGGTGCTGTTTCATGAAGTTGAAGACGGTAATTGGGGTGGTGCAGGGCAAATTTATCGCTTGAATGATTTGATGAAAATGATGCAGTCATCAAAATAAGAGGTTCAACACAGTCTATCCAGCTCCTAGATTAGGTCAATATACTAGATTTTATTGTTTCGGGTGCAAGGCTCTGATGCAGCTTCATAAGCTTGATTCCCTCATAAAAGTATCTTTTCATATTTCTCAAATACAGACTGTGGCGCTTGATAATAAGATACAGCCTTTTTAATGCTAAATCGTTCGATAATTTGAACTAATAAACACCTTAAATTCAATTCTAAAAAAAGTTATAGTTGAATGATATATTGATCAATTTTTATTCGAGAATACCAAATGAATTTATCCAGAAGAAGCTTGTTAAAATTATTGGCAGCCAGTTCCGCTTCTATTGTGGTTTCTTCTGGTTTGCAAGGTTGTGACTTTACAAATGCTGACTCTGAAAATATTGTGTCATTTGATCACGGTGTGGCCAGTGGTGACCCTTTGCAAGACAGTGTGATTTTATGGACACGCGTTACCCCAAGTAAAACAGAAGCAGTTTCAGTTGGTTGGGAGGTGGCGACCGACGTTGAATTTATAGAACAAGTGAATAGCGGGCAAACGATAGTCGACGACTCAACTGACTATACACTTAAAATCGATGTTACGGGGTTGTCTCAAGGTACGGTCTATTTCTATCGTTTTATCACCGGTGAAACGGTATCACCTGTTGGACAAACTAAAACTTTGGCAAGCAGTCCTGAACAGGCAAAATTTGCAGTGATGACTTGTGCTAACTATCCAGCAGGTTTTTTTCATGTCTATCAAGATGTGGCAAATAGAGCGGATGAGTTTGATGTGGTTCTACATTTGGGTGACTATATCTATGAATATGGCATTGATGGTTATCCTGAAGCGGGAACAGGAGAAGATATTGGGCGTATCCATTACCCATTACATGAGTGTCTATCTTTAACAGACTACCGCCAAAGGTATGCTCAATACCATTCAGATTTGAGTTTGCAAGCTTTGCATTCTAAGTTGCCGTTTATTTGTGTTTGGGATGATCATGAGATTGCAGATGATAGCTATACTGACGGGGCACTCAACCATACTCCTAATACAGAAGGCGTATTTGAAGATAGGAAAGTGGCTGCGATTCAAGCTTGGTATGAGTGGTTACCGGTAAGAGCGCCTCTTATTGAAGCGGATAAGATTAAAACTTTTCGTCAATTTGAGTTTGGAGACATTTTGACATTAATGATGTTGGATACGCGTGTTATTGCACGTGATCGACAGCTAAATTATTTAAACTATATTGATTTGATGGGCAACTTTCTTTATAGCAAGTTTGTAAGCGACTGGAATTTAGAAGACAGGAGTTTATTGGGACAAGAGCAGTTGTCTTGGCTGTTTGATTCTATGATTGAATCAAAAGGCAATGGAGTGATTTGGCAAGTGTTAGGCCAGCAGGTGATGATGGCTAAAACAGAGTTTCCATCCTCTATGCTAGGGTTAGAGCCGATAAAGGATTTGATTGAATATCATCAAGTCGCTACCGCCTATCAAACCTTAACGACCCTAGTTATTGGCACTTTGACGGATTATGGAACTGTGAATGATTATGCCGAAACTATTGATGGCTTTGAAACAATGAGTTTGGCTGAGCAAGCAGCGGCTTTAACCCGTGCTTTACAGGAGGTTGACCCAGAAAAGTATGACAGTATCTTTTCTAATTTAAGTGAAGAAGATCAACAGTTCTTAATAACCCGTAGTCAGTTGTTAGATCTGCAAACCAACCCTTTTATCCCCTATAACTTAGATGCATGGGATGGTTATCCTTACGAAAGAGAGTTGGTTTTTGAACAGGCAAAAGCATTAGAAGCCAATTTACTCGTGTTGACGGGGGATACTCATAATGCTTTTTGCAATTATTTAACCGACCAATTTAGTGAAACGGTCGGCATTGAGTTTGTCACCAGTTCGATCTCAGCTCCAGGCATGGAAGTTTATTTGGATATTCCAATTGGAGAAGAAGCTCAAGGAGAAGAGATTGTATTGGATGTGGTTGAGGATATGCAATTTATTGACTGTTCGCAAAGAGGGTATTTAGAGGTGGAGTTCAACCGAGAACAAGCGATAGGGAAGTGGTATGCCATGCCTAGAAGTGGAGAAAAAAATCCTAAGTTTACCCCTCTAGAGCTGCAGAAAACGTATAGCGTTAATGCGGGTGAGAAGCTTTTAAATGGCTAAGCAAGTGTTACGTTATTGATCATTTAAAGGTTGATTAAATAGCTTGTCAATTACCACCTATTTCCAATTAGCTCATTCACTGCGGGTATCAAAAAACGCGTGAAATGTACTTGTTGAGGGTCGGTTCCATAGAGTATGCCTATCTTCATGTGTAATTCATAAACTCTGTGCAGCAGGGTGCCTAATATGGCGTGCACTATGACAATCGCATATAAGTTCGCAACCGTATAGAACACGTACCCTAACCAGAGTGCGAATATAAATGTCACGGTAACTAAAGGTAAGTTTGGCATGTGAACGGTTGCAAATAGTACTGCAAAAATAATAACGACTAGCGTTTTTTTATATTGTTCAGATTTAATGGTCACTAGATCTTTAAGGCGAACTAGGACATAGGAAAAAAACAAAATATCCTGCATAAAAGCAGAGGCTAAATATAGGATAAATTTTATAAAAAAACCATCCCAGTCCGGGTTAGCAAAAAAATGGGTGTTTTTATGCCATGAAGCTAGAATAATTAGGCTAGCGATGAAGAGCATTGGAATAAATAATAGTTTCCATGCGGTGAAAAAATTATCCGTCCTAATAAACAGTTTTCTAGCAGAACCAATGCCACGAGCTTCATGACTATCTTGATGCAAGGTGGGTGAGATATACAGGTAGTAAAGTATCGCGGCACTCAATAAACCGACAAATGAATAAAACGCTAAGTTTGATTCTAAGGTTTGTGGCAGTAACACCCAAGCGATCACATAATAAAATACAGCTAAAACGGTTAATTCAACTGTTATTAAACGTATTTTAAAAGTGTTATTGATGCCAGTTGTCAACATAGCTTTGTAACCAATATTTAAATAAAAACAGGGCAGACACCGCTCCCAATAAGTTGGAGACGAGATCCATCATATTATTGTGATAGCTGCCAACACCATGGTTTTCTACAATTAATGTGATTCCAAATTCAATTATTTCAACTACTCCGCCTAAGCCAAGTACAATCAAAAAAGCAACGAGCATTATGAAGTTGTTCGGTGCTAGGCCACGTTTTGCAAGAACATAAAGTGTAATAAAAGTTGCAATCATAGAGTTGATAAAATGCACATATTTGTCAAACCCAATGTGATAGAACTCGACTTCATAGAGCCGTTGATTATTGACTTCAATCAGTCCACCGGAGAAATGTAAAAATATTCCCAGTTCGACAAGCACTAATAGAGAGAGTTTCATCTCTACGTGTTTATATCGATACCAAATTAGAAAAGTAGCTAAAAAAATCAACGATGCATAGATGAAATATTCGTGAACGTTTACGGCAGCCCGATACTGCTCATAATAAACAAATGTGCACATCATCAAAAAAAATAGACTATTCAGTAAGATAAAATAATCAATATTTGTGATATTGCTATTGCGTGAGAAAGTAATCCTATTTAGCATTGTTGTATTCTTTTAGTTTACGATTCGTGATTGAAATAATCTTACCATCCTCCATTTCAATAACGACATCCGCAATGGCTGCAACAATAGGGTCATGCGTTGCAATAAGTATGGAGCCAGATTGTTGTTCAACATGATTACGTAATTTATTTAATATGAGTTTTGCGGTCTTAGAATCCACATTCCCAGTAGGTTCGTCTGCTAATAGCAATTTTGGTGAATTAATCAATGCCCGAGCAATCGCTGCTCTTTGACGTTCTCCACCTGAAATCTCAGTTGCAAAAGACTCTGCTCGATGCAAAATCCCCATATCATCAAGCAATCCTAGTGCACGTTTTTGACGCGCTTCAGAAGAAAAACATGGATTAAAAAGCAAAGCCGCTTCTACATTTTCTCTTAAGGTTAAAACAGGGATTAGGTGGTGAAATTGAAATACAAAACCGATGAAATCACGACGAAACTGATGTAAAGAACCGACTTGGTTTAAATTTTTACCTTCATAGAGGATCTCACCGCTCGTCTGGGTGTCTAGAGTTCCAATGAGATTCAGAAGGGTGCTTTTACCACAGCCAGAAGTCCCCACTAAAGCGTAAATCTTACCTGTTTCAAGTGTTAGATCGATACCTTCAAGGGCTTTGATAAGGCCATTGTCGTACTCTTTATAGAGGGATTTTATTTTAATTAGATCACTCATATCGGGTTGCTCGTGAAATCTGGATTTTTGTACCGTAAAAGGCTGGAAATAACGTACTGAGAACGCCAATCACCAGAGACATTAATATGACATTGAAAAAGAGATTGATGCCAAGTGTATCTGGAATAAATATAACCGTAATTGGAAAGGCCGTTTGCAATGCTATCATGATGGGGTAAGCACCAAAATATCCAATTATTCCGCCTGCTAAAGATAGGGTTAAAGCTTCCACCAGAAAGATGGCAACAATTGTAGGTCTTGACCAGCCAATAGTACTTAAAATTCCAATCTCTTTGGTACGTTCATTTGTTGCCATAATAAAGGTATTAATTAGAACGGCGACAGCAATAATTAGCGTTAAGATTGAGACGATTTTTGAGAAGTAAAACACACTTTTAAGTGGGCCAAATGTGTCTGGCATCTGTTGGCTCTCTGCTGCACGCATTTTAGGAAACAGTGCATTAATGTGAGCAATCACTTTAGGGGTGTTGGTGGTATCTGATAATTTTAGGAAAAGCATACTTGCCTTGCCTGCTTTATCTTCTAATCCCTGTACACTCTCAAGGTCTGTTATGACACCTGCGTTTAAAAAACTTAACCAACTTGAGTAAATTCCGACAATTTTATAGTTTTTTTCACCATTAAGTTTTATCTTATCACCCACACTTAATTTAAATACTTTTGCCATTTTTTCGCCAATAGCGATTTCTCGATCTAAATCTTCCGGGGCACGCCCTTTAATAATGCTAAATCCTAAGCGTTGAGCAAAAGTTGCAAAACTCGAAACACCTAAAATAAACGTGGTGTTTTTTCCATTGATTCGTTTATGTGTAACAAGCAGGGTTGCAACAGAGGTGACACCCTCAATTTGACTAATTGTTTTGATGGTTTCACTGTCAATAATCGAATTAAGTGGGGTGGGAGCATATTTGGCTTGTACGGCAATATCCACATCTTGATGTTCCATTGCGGTTGAAATTTGCTGGGTAAACGAATTTCCGATAGTAGTAAGAACCGCATACAGCATAATAATTAATGCGATAGAGAAAAGGGTAAAAAAAGATCTTAATCTGGTTCGTAATATATTACGAAAGGCATAGTTTAGGATAATTTTAAACACAAGATTCCTTTCTTAAGAGGACTTTTTTAATGTTCAATTTAGAACATCATTAAGTCACTTTGAGCACTTAATATATTATCGTATAACCAAAAAAAGGTGCACATTATGTACACCTTTTATTGTTGTTTTAGTGATTAAAACCAAGTTTTGTTATGGGAGAGCAACATCACCTGCCGCTAACTCTGAACAATTCATCACACCAATGGTTTCTCCATCAAATACTACATTGAATGAGTTTTCAACTGTATCATCTAAAGTCATACTCATTGAAGTACCATTGGCACCGGAAACAGTAATAACACCTGAAGTCATAACACTATCTTCATTTATCACTATCGGTGTCGTGCTAATGTTTACAACACCTGTTTCAGGGTCAGTGTAAGTGATATTGGTTACCACAAACACATCATTAGTATCCGACACATAGGATGAAATATTTGCATTTGTGACTTCAAATGTTGTATTTGAACGACCATCTAGCACACTCAATAAGTCAGCTGAGATTGTATTTTGGTCATCAACCGTTGCAGACTCATCTCCATTTGCATTATCAAAACGAGCATTGGTAAGTGTGACCACGTGAGTGAACGTACCCTCTGTTCCGACTTCAGTAAGACTTATCCCTGAACTCCCTGTAGAGATTTCAGTATATTGTGGAATAGGCCCTGTATCACTAGGTATTCCATCCGCTGTCCCATGGATGGTCATACTTTCAACTGCATCACCCGTACAGAAGTTGGTAAATGTGTAAGTCACATCATCTACACCATCTTCATGTGTTCCGACGATGGTTAATTCACCTGGATCAGCTATTGGACAACTTCCTGCTATTGTGTCAGAGATAGGAGTAGCTTCTCGAGTACTCACCGTTCTAGTTGATACAACTTGATCATTTAAATCAGCAACATGTTCAATCGCTACCGCGTAAGCCGATGATAACGTTGTTGATGAAGTAATAGTTGTGTCAGATACATAGCTACAACCTGGTAAAGCTTCCGCCGCATTCATAGCCAAACTTTCAGAAGTTGCCGCATTTAATTCAACTTCAGACTCTGGTGCTGGTGCTGGTGCATCACCATCACTGCTTCCACCACCGCCGCCACAACCTGATAACATTCCTAAACTTAATCCTGCTGTTACAAGTGCTGTTACAAGTAATTTTGTTTTCATGATATTTCCCCTTCATGTAATGACTTAACTTAGAAGCTCTTCATTAAGCATCTGTATAAGTAGATTCTTCAGCTCCTATACTAGTTCTTAATACTTAGTTAGGACATCACCTATTTGGGTGATATGGGGTGTTTTATAATAAGTTTTACACGATAAATTGATTTGAGATAATTACTTAAAAGAGTGGAGTAAGGTCTAATTGTTTGAAGGGGGTAATTAACCTGGTTTCAGGTAGCTTTGTTTTGACGATTAAAATGTGCCTATGGGATGAACAGGCCTATTATTGTGCAGGCCTGTTTGGAATAGAAAATAGTTTTAAATCGTTCTCTCTTCGATAATGATACCGTTTTCCACTGCATCACTGGGGTGGTTGATGATGGTTTCGTTTTCAGACACGCCTGTTAGGATTTGTGCCGTTAAGCCGTTACGTTTACCAATCGTAACTTGTTTACGTTTGGCTTGGTCGTTTTCAATCGCAAAGACCGCCCAGCCATCTTGATAGCGGAACAGTGCACTGGATGGGACTTGTAAGATGTCTTCTTTATGCCACAGAATAAACTTAGCCTCGACACGATAGGCATCCCCTAAACGTTGCCATTGTTCAGTTGGCGATGTAAAGTCAGAGATAATCCACACACGCTGTTCTTCAACCCCTAAAGCAGAAACTTTGGTGAAACCAGCGGGTTCAACTAAACGGACAATGCCTTCCAAAGGTTCTTCCCCCCCCCAACGATCAAACATCACTTTCATGCCCGGTTTGATTTTAACGGCATCGGCAGATAAAACATCAACGATGACTTCGAGTGCGGTTGGGTCTCCTACCTCTAATAAAGACTCTCCGGTGGTAACTGGGCCTTCACATTTACGATTTACATTTAGGATTTTACCGTCAATTGGCGAGTAAACAGCGACCCGTTCTTGAGGCGTATCATGTGGGTTGGCGGCTGAATACTCCAGTGTCGTTAATGCCGCTTGTAGCTCGTAGTTGGCGACTTCAACGTTAAAGTTAGCCGAACGCTTGTTGGCGGTAGCAGTTAAAGAAGCGGTTTTTGCTTTGTCGTAAACCTCTTGTGCAATGAGTCCTTTCTCTAATAAAGGTAAGTAGCGTTTTACTTCATCGCTGGCTAATTGAGCGGAAGCGGTGGCCGATTGAACTTGCTGTTTAGCGGCCTGTAATGCCGATCTGGAAGCGGACACTTGAGCTTCTGCTTGAGCGCGGCTACGTGGGTCGAGCACTTGTGATTCAAGCGGGGTAATGCCTAATAAGGTTTGACCTTGAGTGACGTCATCGCCAACGTTTAAATGCATGCGGCAAGTCATACCATTGACGGGAGAGGCAATCACATAGCGATCAATCACTCGGGTACGACCATCTTCTTCAACGGTCAATGTTAGTGGAGCACGGATTACTTTGGTGGTTTCTATCAATACCGGTTTAGGCCAAAATCCCCAAGTTAGCAGTACGATAATGAGGACACTAACAACTAAAATACCAGGGTGGTTTTTGAATGGGATATTCATGGCTTTATTCCTTTGCCTTTAATACCGCTACCATATCAAGGTGAGCGAGGTTTCGCCATATCATAATGGCGGAGAGTAGGGATGAGGCGATGACAACTGAAGCTGCAAATGCATAGACATCAGCATCTAAAACAAGTGGGATTCGATATAAATCACTGTCGAAATTCATAGCTAAATAGGCACACAAGCCGTTACCAATCAGGAAGCCGATTGGAATCGCAATTAAAGTAAGCAGGCCTAGTTCCCCCAATAAGATATAAGCGACCTCACTGCGTTTAAATCCGAGCACCCGTAAACTAGCTAGCTCTCGGTTTCTTTCTGAAAGCGCAATTCGCATGCTGTTATAGACCACGCCAAACGCAATACTGCCACCAAGCAAAGTGGAGATAAAGGTAAAGAATAGAATGGTGTCACTCATGGTTTCATAAAAACCTTCAATTGCCGAAGTTTGTTCTATTACTCCAATAATTCTAGGCATGTTTTTGATCTCTTTATACGCCTGTTTTTGATACTTATCATCCACTTTTAAGTAAGCGCCAGAGATGACATCACCTTCGTTCAGTAATCGGTTTAAGGTACTACGTTGTAGATAGACGTTTAATCCAAGGTACTGTTTGGTCGTGCCGACTACTTGTACATCTATGGTAGGGCGGCTGCCTTCTAATACTTCAACTGTAAGGGTGTCACCGACTTTAATGTGTAACTGCTCAGATAGGTAATCGGTAATAATCACCCCTTCAGTAGGGACTGAAATATCCTTTAATTCACTGTCTAGTATGCGAGTGAGTTGACTATTAGGTTCTACGCCACTCAGTGAGGTACGATAAGAGCGATGCTCAAACTTGAGCTTTGCACGAACACTTCTAAACCCTTCCGCATACTCGACACCCTGGACGTTTGTGAGTGAGTAAAGTGAACGTTGAGAAGTCGGTTCGGTGTAGAAGGCCATCAAATCTTCACGCTGGCTTAAGTTGTATTGGACATCAATCATTTCATTGACAGCATCTTCTTGAAAGCTCCCTACCATCATAATTCCACAGGCCATTCCAATGCCCAACGTCGTTAATAGAGACTTAAAAGGGCGGCGTTCTATGTGCCGAAGAATCATACGCGAGGGTTGTGAAAAATGTTGCTGTAAACCTAAACGTTCAAGGGTGGTTTGTTTATAAGCTGCAGGCTGTTCTGGACGCATGCCTTGGGCGGGTGGTAAGGTTGCGGCTTGTTTGACTGCGTACAATGTACCAATAATCGCAACAGCAATACTTACTAAGGCGGCAGAAGCAATCACTTCAGGGTTTAATAGGTAATGCATATAGGGCAAGCTGTATACCTCCATGTAAAGGTTACTCATGCCTTTCCCCATCCAGATGCCAACCCCCAGACCAGCCAAAATGCCTAAGCTGGTAATCATCATCACCAACTTGCTGTAATGCAACCCGACTTCAAAGTTGCTGTAACCAAATGCTTTAAGTACCGAAATTTGTTCTCGCTCTAAGGCGATGAGTCGGCTAATCACGACATTTAATAAAAAGGCAGCAACCCCAAAAAAGATAATTGGAAACATGGTTGCCATATTCTGTAACTGTTTTAACTCTTCCGTTAAAAAACGGTTAGACAATTGGTTTTCGCGCTCAATGGCGCCTATTCCACCATATGGCCTAAGAATTTGGTCGAGTTGAGCAATCACATCTTGGGCGTTGCTGCCTTTGGTTAACGTTAGTGTGACATTATTGAAAGTGCCTTTCATGTCATAGCCGCTGGCTAGAGGTTCTCGTGCCATCCATAAGACACCATAGCTTTTATAGTCTGGAAACATCGCACCAGGGGCAATTTGGTAAATGTATTCAGGGGATAAGCCCGTTCCGACAATTTTTAAGGTTTTACTACGTCCATTAATGGTGGCTTCGAGCTGATCGCCTGATTTTAAGTTGTGAGCGAATGCAAACTCTTCACTTAAAATGACTTCGTTATCACGACCTGATTCAAGCAGGCGACCACTTCTAAGAAAGATTTGATTAAGTAATCCTGGGCTGTTGGCAGGTAAAGAGATTAACCGACCACCAACTGGATCGTCGTAACCTTCAATATCGAGATTTACATAAGACACCACACGGGTTTCAACTTTGTCCACGCCCGGGATGGCTTTGATACGTTTGACTACTGACAGTGGGGCGCGTTTTAAGTTAGCGAATACATCGGCAAAGTGATGGTCACGATAATAACTCTCACGAGTTTCATATAAAGAGTCATAGGTGCTTAACGACATGATAAAAATAGCGACGCCACTGACAATCACCATCGCAATCGCTAAGGCTTGCATACGCATATTCCAAAGTTCTCGCCAAAGTTTGATGTCGATTGCGTTCATAATTTTACCAGCTTAAGTCTTTAGGGGATAAACGGCTTTGATTGGTTTTGATTTCAGTGATGTGCCCATCGGTTAAATGGATCACTCGGTCAGCCATAGAGGCAATACCCGCATTGTGAGTGATGATCGCCGTCGTGGTGCCTAACTCTTGATTGACGCGCTGTAACGCTTCAAGAACCTTAATACCTGTCTGAAAATCCAGTGCCCCTGTCGGTTCATCACATAACAGAACATCAGGGTTTTTAGCAATGGCTCGCGCAATCGCGACGCGTTGTTGTTCACCACCGGAGAGTTGTGCAGGAAAGTGATCCAAACGTTCACCTAAGCCGACTAATTCTAAAGCGGCTTCTGGCGTCATTGGGGATTTAGATATTTCGGTTACAACGGCCACATTCTCACGAGCGGTTAAGCTTGGAATTAAGTTGTAGAATTGGAATACAAACCCAACATGATAACGCCGGTAGTCAGTTAATTCGTCATCGTTGGCAGAAGTTAAATCTTGATTACCATAGAGTACTTTCCCTTCCGTAGGCGTATCTAAACCGCCTAAAATATTCAGCAGCGTAGACTTACCACTGCCTGATGCTCCTAGCAAGACCGTCAACTCTCCCTTATAAAGGTCTAAATCGACTCCGCGTAAGGCTTGCACTTTTACTTCGCCCATTTGATAGATTTTAGTCACCCCTTGCGCGTGAAACACAATCTCTTTTTCAGTAGAAGTTGGATTTGGTTGTTCAGGCATTTTGATTCCTCCAAAATGAAGTATATCAGCTGAAAATAAGCTTGCTGAAGAGTTGTTTTATTTAAATGCGGTAAGCTTAATTTAGATTAAGTTCTTAACAAGTTGAAGAGATTTGGAAAAGGTAGGGAAAAATAAAACTGAACAGGCCTGGTATACGCTAACCAGGCCTGTTCAGTTTTAAATGAGATAATTTTAAACCACTAAATCGATTTGTTGAATGCTACCAACTCGGTGATCTTCACCTACAAATAAGCCAGTGCTCACTACCTGGCCTAGTTGGTTGTTATTGGCGTCTTTAATACTGAATTGAGTCTCTTCACTTTGAAGGTAGATGGCACCGATATTCAGTTCTAATAAACCTTGTAACTGATTTAGACCATTTTCATCTTGATGCCAAATTTGCAGTTGTGAAAACACCGCATCACTTTCATCAATCCAGCCATTTTGGTCTTGATCATATTGAGCTAACTCTTCAAAACCATTCCCTGTTTGGGTTCCAAATAACTCTTGGCCATTATTCACGATACCATCGTGGTTTTTATCCAAGACTAAAAAACCAGAACCGGATTCGACAAATGACACCGAATCTTGCTGACCATCTGAATCAATATCAAAACTGATTTTATCTAACGTTAGGCTTGCCGGGCTACCGCCAAAGTTGACGACTAATGGATCTTTTAAAACCAAACCTTTCGTTTGTTCAAAGTGCACCTGACTTTGAAAACTACGATGCATAGAGGCATTTAAAGAAAAGTCGATGGTTTGACTGTCTGCGGTAGTGACACTGCCTTGCGCTTTAAAGTTGGAATACTCTTGCTCACTGTAAGATTCAGAGACGGCCAAACGTTCTCCTTTAACTGTGGTGGTAAATTCACGATTAAATGCCTCAGAAGATGGAGCCTTGGTTACCTTTTCTGTATGGTTTGCTTCAGAGTCAAGAGGAGGTTCTGGCGTGTACCCCATGACTTTCATCGTATAGGGTTTGCCTGTCATACGTTCCATCATCGACTCAATGGCTTCAATCATTTTTATCAACTCTGGTGACAGTTGTATTTGATCTTCAATTCCGACAGGGTTTTCACCATCAACAAGAGGGCGAGGTAAAGTGTTGGTTGGCAAACCTTGCTGCTCGGAAAAATCACGGTCATCGATTAATGGAAAACTTTCTTTCTGTTGATGTTGATCTACGGATTTAGGAGAACGTTTATCGAAATCCACAGCCGATTCTGAGGCACGAAAGGTCTCATGTTTAATATTAGTCTGCTCCATCTCTCTGGTGGCCAATTGGCCATTCAAAAAGGTTTCATGCACACGCTGTTTTTGGCTTTCCGCCATGGCATAATGCCGAGACGAAAGCTGAATATTCTGGTCTGAAATAATCATAAAAACGTCCAATAGTTTTATCGTTTTTTGTAACGTTTCCCGAGTGTTTAATTATTTATATATTTTATTTTTAATCTCTTTCAATAAGTTATCGGCCTAAAGTTAGAATACTTTATAGTGAAATTACTTTAAAAATAAAGGAATAAGGGTGTTGCTTACTAAACCTTTTTTAGTCCTGCTTGTCATGGTGTTTTTATCGGCTTGCAGCCGTTATGAACTTCAAGCTTTGGATTCAAATGATGTGGTATTGGCTTTTGGTGACAGCTTAACGTTAGGTGTCGGTGTTAAGCCAAATCAAAGTTATCCGGCAGTCTTGTCAAAGTTATTAGATCGAAGGGTGATTAATGCAGGGGTGCCGGGTGAAATATCTGAAAAAGCACTGCAACGACTTTCAGAACTGTTAGTTAAGCACCAACCGAAATTAGTGATTTTATTGAGTGGTGGTAATGACTTTTTACAGGCTCTATCACCTGATCAGACCAAACAAAATTTAGCCAAGATGATTGAGTTAAGTCAAAAAGATGGGGCGCAGGTTTTATTGGTAGGGGTACCGGAAAAGAAGTTATTTGCTGACAGTGCTGAACTGTACTCTCAGCTCTCTAATGAATACCAAATTCCATTAGAAGACGATATTGTTGCGGACTTAATTATGCGGCCTTCGATGAAGTCGGATTATGTGCACTTTAATAAACAAGGTTATGAAGCTTTGGCAGAAGCGCTCTATAAAAAGTTAATACAAGCAGGAGCCGTCGAATAATTTATTCGTTTGAAAAGGCCTGGTATTGAATGCCATTGACGTACCAGGTTTTTTTACCTTCTGGTGTTTCGACAATCACCTCATCGTCAACGACCTTGCCGATCAGTGCGCGTGCCATGGGCGATTGAATGCTGATCGCATTTTTTGTGGGGTCGAACTCATCACTGCCGACAATTCGATATTGGACGATCTCTCCATCCTCGTTTTCCAGCTCAATCCAAGCTCCAAAAAACACTTTGCCCTCTTGCTGGGGCGAGTATTCCACTATTTGCACCGCTTCAAGACGTTTGCGCAAAAATCGAATACGACGATCAATCTCTCTTAAACGGCGTTTACCTTCCTTATACTCGGCGTTTTCACTGCGATCTCCATGCGCTGCTGCAACAGTGACATCAGCAGTGACTTGACGACGTTCTGTGCGCCAAAGGTAGTCGAGTTCTTTTTCTAAGGCAACGCGGCCTTCACGTGTGATTAGGTTTCTAGCTGAGCTCATGTTCGTTTTATTCGTTAAGAGAGAGGAAACCAAGGTGATGTTTCGGCTTTTTCTAATAGGTGACGAAATGTCTGTTGAAAGTTGCTGACTAAGCCTTTTTGTTTGGCTTCAACACAACCACCGAGTTCAAACAACTCTTTATAAAGTTGCTGTTTCACCTGGTCTTGGTAGGCACGAGTATTTCGGTTTATGTGCTCTTTAATAAAGTTGTTCACTGTCAGTCCGTATTTTTTTAAAAACAAGCGATTTACTTGGTTTACTTCTTTGGAGACACTCACTCCACGACAGCGTTTGTTATAAAAATCGTATTTTAGAGCCGTTTCGACCAGTTGGATATGTAAGGCCTCACCAGTGAGCTCAGTTATATCTATCGAGTCTTGTGCTTTAGCTGAAAACGATAGCAGCAGAAACAGGCTAAGAAGGAGTGTGTGAGTGAATAACAGAGGCGATTTCATTAGTCTCAATTTTGTTGTTTACTAAGTTAACAGTATAGCGTGTCAGTGGGTAACGGCAAAGAGTTTGCTAAGGTTAGGTTGGTTTTAAAGTAAAAATAGTTTAAAAAATTCTGACCAGGCCTGGTCAGATCAGAAATCGTATTTAGTCTCAAAAAGTCTTTAGGTACTAAAAAAGCCCTAACAATATTATTGAGAGGGCTTCTAGGGCTGGTATGTTGTCAGGTCAAACAAGTCATAAAAGAATAGTTTGTCAATAAACGCTTATTTAACCAATGATTTTACCCATGCTTCCATGGTGTCGTTAGCAACTGGATTTGGCGCTTCCATAAAGTTAACGATAAAACGATCACCCATATCGGTTACACCAATTGAACGAGGACGCACCGCAACTGGATCGGCTGAAGGCAGTTGCATACCAAAACATAGAATTAGGTTCTGAGCATCTTCGATACCAGGGCCAATTTCACCATCAATACTTTTAGTGTGGCTAAAGTGGTCAAAACGAGCAATGTTTACCGCTTTTGGATGTGCTTCAACTTGTTCAAACAAGTAATCTAAGATAGCAGGCACACTATCAAATTTAGATTCTGCTTTGGTGAATTCAAGCGCAAAAATAGGGTATTTTTCTTTAAAAATCTTCTGTTGCATCGTTTGTTATCTCGTTTTAGTTAAAGTGATAAAAAATCATTCGGAGTGCTTTCAGCTCAATATGGATCAAACCTGAAGTCTAATGCGCTGAAGCCACTCTGTAGGTTTTTAGGGTTAGCGATATTGACGAAGGTACATCCATTCGAAAGCACGTTTGGCAATGTGTAATAAACGGCATGGTGGCAATAGGGTGGTGCCTTTATCTGTGCGTTTAATTAAAATTCCGTGTTTAAGGGTGTCGACAATACAAATTAATTCATGTTTAAACTCTTTAAAATCGGTTTGGTCGTTTAATGACTTAACTAAGTTGTTAGCCGCTGCCGTTGCTTGTAAGTCAGCAGCATGGGCCTGTTTCGCTTGCCATTCCGGTCCAGGAAAGCTTCCAGCATCACCCGCGACATAGGTATTTTCATAGCCTTCAACTTGAGCAAACATATTGGCTCTGATCATGCCACCTTCTGATTTAGGCAGTTCGCTGTTTGGCAACCAAGCAGGGCCTGTCATGCCTGGCATAAAGAGGATAAGGTCAGCGTGAAATTCACCCCCTTCGGTTTTGACTTTGTTCTCTTCAAACCCGACCATTTTGTTGCCAAGGTGTGTTTCGATGCCTTTTTTAGCCATCATCTTCACAAGGTTGCCTGGTACTTTTGGCCCAAGACGTTTGCCTGGTTGTGGTGCTGGGTTAAAGAACACTAATTTAAACTTGTCACGTCGGCCTTGCTTTCGCAATAGGTTGTCGATACCGAATAGGAATTCAAACATTGGGCCACCACGCATCGCTGAAGGTTCTTTAGGGTTGCCACCAAACCCAATGGCAATGGTGCCACCTGTCATGCCATCTAAACGCTCTTTAATTTTTTCTGCCGCTGGAATCCCTTCGCAAGGGGTGATTGCATGTTCAATACCAGGTAACTTTTTAATAAAACGTCCACCTGTGGCAATAATTAAGCCGTCATTTTCAATTTCGCCATCACTTGTGATAACAGTACGACCGCCATTAGTGACGTTTTCAACAGACGCTTCGACAAACTTTACGTGTTTACGATTAAAGAAATTGTGTAGGTTAATGCGTAGGTCAGAGCCTTTACGGATTCCTGATGGAATCCAGATTAAGCTTGGGTAGTACAGAAATTCTTCTTTTGGGGCAATAACGGTAATCGAGGCGTTAGGTGCTTGTTTACGTGTTTGTTTGACAGCGGTTAAAGCGGCAAAGCCCGTACCTAAAATCGTAATATTCATAGGAGACAACTCTTTTCGTTAACGCCATTAATTAATTTAGTGCATTATATAAAAAATTTATGGCTATGCTAGTTAAAATTATTTATGAATAATACCAAATTAAATTTATAAGGTTCTGAATACGCGATAAAAGTTGTTTAATCAAGGTATTTAGGATGTTAATAGCTAACTGCTTTTAAGTGGTTGAATGATTGCTTTGATTACCTTGTAGGCCACCCGTGTGTAATAACACGACATGAGATCCTTTAGGGATAAGCCCGGCTTTGAGTTGCTGATAAAAAGCATTGACCATCTTAATGGTATAGACAGGATCAAGAGGGACTTGAAATTGCTGTTCAAATTCTGTTTTAAATTTTTTAAGTCTCTCTGAGAGTTTTCCGTAACCGCCTTCGTGAAAGCCGGTTAATAGATTCCAGTCGTTATGTTTCTCAGATCCAATCCACTCTTCAATCTGTGGCAAAAGGTAATCGGCCTGTTTTAAAACTGCTACACCTTGAATCGTTCGGTTCGGTTTGAGTTTTGCATTTCTGATCAGGCCTGCTAAGGTTCCGCCTGTTCCAACTGCGCTATAGAGGTGAGTCCATTGCGGTAATTGCTTTTCAATGTCATTCATTAGACTGTTAAAACCTTGTACGGCAAGTTCATTACTACCACCTTCTGGCAGAATATAGGCGTCTGGAAATTCTAATTGTAAAGACTCAATGAAATCAGTAGCTGATTTTAAACGATAATCTTGGCGCGATAGAAAGCGTAAATTCATACCTAAATCAGCGGCTCTCTTTAAAGTAGAGCTCCACTTGTGTGAATGTTCTGCCAACTCATCTCCACGAATTAAACCAATACTTTTAAATCCTTGCTCTTTAGAAACGGCAGCGGTGGCAGCAATGTGATTGGAATAAGCACCACCAAAAGTAAGTAGGGTGGTTTTGTGCTGGCGTTTGGCTTCTTCAAGATTGAACTTGAGTTTATGCCATTTATTGCCTTGGATACTGGAATGATTTAAATCATCACGCTTTATCCACACATTAATTTCGTGTTTTTCAAATAAGGAGCTGTTAATACCTACCAATGGGGTAGGGAATTGTAGGTTTTGAGTATTCATTTTTGGTAGAATTCACCACTGAAAATTATATTTAAAAAATAATAAAAACGATTTGGAGATTACTGTGGAGCAGTTAACAACCAGTATTGATGTTTTATTCATCTTATTAGGCGCTATTTTAGTGCTGTTTATGCACGCCGGGTTCGCTTTTTTAGAAGTGGGTACGGTACAACACAAAAACCAAGTAAATGCTTTGGTTAAAATCATGAGTGATTTAGGGGTTTCAACCGTTGCTTATTTCTTTATTGGTTACGGTATGGCGTATGGTGTCTTCCTTGGATTTAACATCGATGGTGCTCTGACTCAGGCGATGACCGAACGTTCTGGTTACGATTTGGTTAAGTTCTTTTTCTTGATGACATTTGCGGCAGCTATCCCTGCGATTGTGTCTGGTGGTATTGCAGAGCGTGCTAAGTTCTATCCACAGTTAGTGGCAACCTTCTTTATTGTGGCGTTGATCTATCCGTTTTTTGAAGGGATTGCCTGGAACGGTAACTTCGGTGTTCAAGAGTATTTAGAAACCACCTATGGCGCTGGGTTCCACGACTTTGCAGGTTCGATTGTCGTTCACGGTGTTGGGGGGTGGATTGCCCTGATTGCAGTGATTATGCTGGGTGCACGTTCAGGTCGTTATAATAAAGATGGTTCAATTAAACAGAATCATCCACCATCAAGCATCCCTTTTTTAGCTTTAGGGGCGTGGATTCTGACCGTTGGTTGGTTTGGGTTTAACGTCATGTCTGCTCAACAGATTGAAGGTATTACCGGTCTGGTTGCGGTGAACTCATTAATGGCGATGGTCGGCGGTATCCTAGCGGCCACTTTTATCGGTAACAAAGATCCAGGTTTTGTTCATAACGGACCTTTAGCTGGGTTAGTTGCAATCTGTGCCGGCTCGGATGTGGTGAGCCCTCTAGGTGCATTAGTGATCGGTCTGGTTGCGGGTGCCTTGTTTGTCAAAGCCTTTACTTGGACTCAGAAAAACCTAAAAGTGGATGATGTATTAGGTGTTTGGGCACTGCACGGTCTATGTGGTGTTTGGGGTGCGCTTGCAGCAGGTATCTTTGGAATGACGGCACTTGGCGGTCTAGGTGGGGTCGCGATTGAATCGCAAATCGTTGGAACTCTGATGGGGATTACGGTTGCGGTTGTGGGTGCAGCGATTGTTTACGGACTGATTAAAGTGACGATGGGTCTACGTCTGACTAAAGAAGAAGAGTACGATGGGGCGGATTTAAGTATTCACCGTATTCATGCAAACCCACCGCGTGATGACTATTAATTAATTGTTAATCAAGCCGGATGCTTTAGCCATTCGGTTTTGTCGGTTATGATAAGGAGGGAGTAGTGAAAACTGCTCCCTTTTTATATCTTTTGAACACGTCTTATAAGTTGATTAAATTAATGCAAAAACTCGCTGCTGAAAGCCTATACCGTTTTACCTCTATTAGCTCAGATGAATTCGACCCAAAAAAAATCAATATTGAAGACCGCGATGTCATTGAGTTTATGCAACGTTTTCATCCACGTGCCTATCAATCGTTGAACTTTGGTTTACACCTAAAACGTAATCAGAACCATATTTTTATTATGGGGGAGCCGGGGGTCGGCCGAATTGGCATGACTAAGGCACTGCTAAAGCAGGCTGCCAAACAAAAGCCTGAACCAAACGATGTGGTTTTGGTATCAGACTTTAGTGAAGCCAGCAAAACCCAATACTTGTACTTTAAAAGTGGTCAAGGACGCGCTTTTAAAATAGCAATGGAAGCTTTGATTACTCATTTAAAAACTCAATTACCGATTGTGTTTGATGGCCATGCCTACCAGTTGCGTAGCCAACAGTTAGAAGAGGCAATGGCTGTAAAACAGCAAACCGTTTTACAGCCCGCTTTTGATTTAGCTGAGCAGCTCAATATTGAAATTATGCAAGCTGAGAACAGTTTTATCTTGTCTGCCATTATCGAAGACAAACGCTATAAGATGAGTGAATTGGTACAATTTGATAAGGAGACGGAAGACAAGTTTAAGGATGCCTTAGAGCAGGTTGAAGACGCTTTAAACAAAGCGTTAACGCACGTGCCATTTTTGCAGCATGAATTCTTAGATTCAGGCAAAAAGCTGAATACCGATGTGGCTAATGAGAACATACAACCACACATTGAAAAGCTTAAAGCTGAATTTGCTAGCAACGAACAAATCAGTGAATACCTAGATGAATTGCAGAAAAGTTTAGTTTCTAAACTACATCTGTTTCGGGATCAGAGTGGTGAAGAGGTCACGACCTCTAGTAGTCAAGTCAGTATGGACGAACTGTTAAGTGAACAGCAAGGTTTGTCGATCTTTGAAGTTAATTTATTGGTTGATCAAAAGGGGCTTGATCATGCGCCGGTTATTTATGAACCGAATGCCAGTATGCCTAAACTGTTTGGTTATGCAATTAACTCTGCCAGCGCTTCTGCAACCGATACCTTAACTCTAGCGATGAGTCACCAAGCGGGGCTATTACAGCAAGCAAACGGTGGTTTCTTAATGTTGGGTATTGAATCGGTGTTAAAAGACCCGGATGTATGGTCACATTTAAAAGCGGTGTTAATGGGTAAAAAAATTACCTTTGAGATTCCTTCATCACGTAATGTCGTGCCCTATCACCTGCCTGATTTTCCCGTTAATCTAACCTTAGTATTATTGGGTTCAGCGGCGCATTTTTATGCTTTGCAAGAGCTGGATCCTGAGTTTAGTCGTTTGTTTAAAGTTCAGGTTGAGTTTGAGGTTGAATTGGAGCGCAATACCGATCATGAATTAACCATGGCTCGACAGTTAGCTTATGAAGTCGGTTTTTGGGATGACTTACCTGTTGACAAGAGCGCTTATGAACGTCTGATTGAATACGCTTCACGTATGGCTGAAGATGCCAACCGTTTGTATACCAATAAAGCGATATTACGTGACGTATTGGCCGAAGCGAATGCCTTTGCGCGTGCCAATGGTGAAGAGCGAGTTACCCGCGAGACAATAGAAGAAACCATCTTACAACGTGAATTCCACACTGGCTTGATGGAAGATTATTATCATCGTGCGATTACCGAACAACAGGTTTTGATCTCTTTACAAGGATCGCATATTGGTCAAGTAAATGGCTTAACGGTGTTAACAGTAGGTAAACAATCGTTTGGTCAGCCAGTACGTATTACTGCACAAGCCTCAGCGGGTGATGAAGGGGTGGTAGATATTGAACGCGAAGTCGAAATGGCAGGGCCAATTCACTCGAAAGGCATGCTGATTTTAAGCGGTTATTTACGTGGTCGTTATATGAAACAACGTTCACTTGGTTTCAGCGCGTCTATTGTAATGGAGCAGTCTTACAGTGGTGTAGAAGGGGATTCTGCCTCTTCTCCTGAGCTGTTGGCGTTGATCTCTTCAATTGCCCAAGTTCCAATGAGGCAGGATTTGGCGATAACGGGTTCGATTAACCAGTTTGGTGAAATTCAACCGATAGGGGGCGTGAATGAAAAAGTGGAAGGTTTCTTTAAGGTTTGTTTAGCACGTGGTTTAACGGGGTCACAAGGGGTGATTATTCCTGAAGCCAATGCCGGACATTTAATGTTAAATACGGTTGTTCGAGATGCAGTTGAGAATGGGCAGTTTCACGTATATACTATGAGTGATATTGATGATGCTTTAGGTCTATTGACGGATATGGCCGTTGGACATGAAAATGAAAAGGGTGAATTTCCAGAAGGCAGCGTCAATGCCAAAGTGATGCATGCTTTAGAGCTGATGAATGATAAGCATGACAGTGACCATGAATAATCGGCTTAGCTTCGGTTTTAAAGGGTAAGGAACATTGATGTTGTGTGATGAATGGACAGCTGATCTACCATTAAAAGATCAGATTCATGAAAGTAAAGAGCCAGCATTTGTCCACGATTCGGTGCGTTTAGTCTATGTATCGGAAAGTTTAGCAGAGTTACTTGGCTATAGTGTTCAGGAGATGGAAGGGCGTTTATTGGTCAGCTTTTTATCTGCTAACGCCTTTGTGGCGATGATTCAGGCGATTAGCCGAAACCGTGTGGCACGTATCACAAAGAAAGAGACGTTTGATACACGCCCCACTCGTATTAAGAGTAAACAGGGTAAAGAGGTGTGTTTGCAAGCGGTGTGTTCATTGGATATTCCAGCGGGTCTGACACCGGAACAAAAGAGAAAAATGCGTTTAACGGTTGTTGAATCGATCGATATTGAGTGAAGATAACAGTATTCTAGACAGCATCAACATTATTTTAGATCTGTTTTGTTTTGCTTATTTTGTTTAGCAAATTTCTTTTTCCATTTACGGCTACGGCGATTTTTCCAGTGCCTTAATACTTGCATACGCCAAATGGTATTAATCACAAAATAGCTGACGATACCTAATATCACTCCAACCACCAAACTGCCCAAGAAAAGTGGCATCCATAAATCACCAAGTGTTGTCATCATCCACTCTAAACTAAGCTCGAAGTGTAAGGCTTCTTCCAGTTCTTGACCCAGAATATAGGCACCAACGAGATAGTTGAAATAGAACAGTGGTGCCATGGTAAGCGGGTTACTGATCCAAACTAAGGCAATACTTAAGGGTAAGTTGGCCCTAAAGTAGATGGCCGTTAATGCTGAGGCAAGCATTTGAGATGGGACGGGCATTACCATCCAGAACATACCAATTAAAAACGCTTTAGAAACCGAGTGGCGATGTAGATGCCAGATAGCCGGGTTCTGTAACCATTTACCCAAAAAACCGAAGCCTTTGAGTTTCTTGATCTTCTCTGGTGTAGGTATGTAACGTTTAATGAGCTTTTTAGGCATGTTTATTAGTTTTGTTATTTCATTTGTTGTTGCGGTTTTTAGCTTCTATCAATTCGCCAGCTTGCCCAATTTATGGGGGTTGCTGGGTGGTTTATTGATCGCTAGTTGGTTAGGTATATCTTGGTTACAACGTACCTCTTCCCTCACGTTGAACCCAGCATACAACTCGACGCCAGTCGCTCTATTAAAAGCTCACAGTATCAATGCCGCTATGGGCTTCATTATAGGCATGAGTTGGGTTGTATTGCAGACTTTTTTTACGGTTTTTATGGACGAGGAGTGGTTAAACAAACCGGTACAGTTAACAGGAACGATTACCGATCTTGTTTTAGTTGAACAGCAATCTGAACGAGTAAAAATTCGTTTTCAAATGAAAGTAGATAAAATTCAATTAGTTAATAATTCTAGCCTAGCTTCTGAAGCTTCTTCCAATCCACAGAAAATGAATAATCAGTCAAAACAAACTGAACAGGCCTGGTCAGTTTCTAAACCTAAAATACAACTCAGTTGGTATCTCAGTCAGTCACAATTTAAGCATTTAAAAGATGTTCCGACAGCAGGTGAGGTTTGGAAGGTGGTAGCCAAATTAAAAGTCAATCATGCTGCGATGAATTTAGGGGCTTTGGATTATGAAACTTGGCTATTTCAAAATGGCATCTCTGCCAGTGGTTATATCTTACATAAACCTAAAAAATCTTGGGTTGCAGAACGCCTATATCAGAATAATGGCTTTGATTTGCGAGGTCGATTAGCAGAATCACTACAGACTGTGTTTGCAGGCTATGAACTCAGTGGAATCTATCAAGCTTTGACCTATGGTAATAAAAAATCAATCACCGATGCGCAGTGGCAAGTCTTACAAACAACGGGAACCATTCACTTGATGGCAATTTCAGGTCTGCATATGGGAATCATTGCCGCATTAGGTTACTGGGTATTTAAAGGTTTGTGGTGGTTAGGGCTCTATCGTCTACAACATTTTACTTTACCAATGCTTGGGGCAACGGGTGCATGGCTGTTTGCCACCTTGTATTTAGTATTGTCAGGCTATGCGATACCCACTCAGCGTGCTTATTTGATGGTGATGGTTGTCTTGCTGTTTCTGGTGTTAAGACGAGAGTTTCAACCTTGGTCAGCCTTGGCGATGGCCGCTTTAGCTGTGGTTGTTTGGGATGTGAAATCAGTATTAAGTCTCGGTTTTTGGTTATCTTTTCTGGCTGTTGGTTTAATCTTTGCCATTTTACAAATTTCTAAAATCAAACAAGCCTCCCGCTGGCAACAACTACTGTGGATTCAACTCGTCTTAACTCTAGGCTTGGCCCCTTATTTGATTTGGTCATTTCACATTCTGCCGAGTTACAGCTTTATCAGTAACTTGTTTGCGGTACCGTTTGTTAGCTTGATTGGCTTACCACTGCTGTTTTTATTAAGTTTAGTGTCCATGGTTTCAACAGAGTTGGCATTATGGATCATGCCGTGGATTGATCAAATATGGCTGTGGTTTTGGTTAGGACTTAACTTTGTCTCCACTTTAGACTATTCCAGTTTAACGGTTGGGCAATTAAGTGGTTGGGCCTTAGTTGTAATCATGATCAGTACCTTTGTGATCCTATTGCACAGAAACTTAGGTATTAAGCTGTTTGCCATGCTGGTTCTACTTTCATTACTCTCGTTTTCATGGCTTGAAAAAAAACGTCCAGAAACTAAACAGGCCTGGTTACATCTCTTGGATGTCGGTCAAGGACAAGCTTTGGTCATAGAAACTTTAAACCATGTTTTGGTGTATGACACAGGCGCAAAGTGGGGCGACAAAATGGACGGTGCAAAACTGGCGATATTGCCACTTTTACGTTCCCAAAAATGGTCTGGGATTGATTTGTTGATGGTGAGTCACTCAGACATTGATCATGCGGGTGGTCTAGAACGCTTGTTAGACAATCTACCTGTTAAAAAAGCACTAAGTGGGCAGGCAGGTGTTTTAAATGCCAAGCTTAATGTCACTAAACAGAATTTTTTTATCCAATCTTGTCAAGCAGGGCAGCAATGGAATTGGGACGGAGTTAAGTTTGAAGTACTCTCACCAGGCCTGCCTGAAATGGACGCTAAATTTAAAAGTGATAATGATCAATCATGTGTTTTAAAGGTCACAGCCGGTAAACAATCGCTGTTGATTCCTGGAGACCTGAGTGCTAAAGCAGAGAGGCTATTAATTGACTCTTATGGTCATCAATTGCAATCTAGCATCTTGATTGCAGGGCATCATGGCAGTCGTTATTCAAGTTCTGATGAATGGTTAAAAACTGTGAACCCTCAAGTGGTCTTATTTACAGCAGGTTATAAAAACCGTTATGGTTTTCCGGCAAAGCAAACTTTGCAAAGGTTGGATGATTCTGTTCGATGGTTTAACACAGCCTGTTCAGGTGGGATGGGTTTTGAATTGGGAGCGGATGACTTTAACGGTTTACCTGACTATCAAGCCCGAAAAATTCAACAAAAATGGTATCATCATCGCTGTTTAGAATCTGAAAAAGGGCATTTATTTCAATGAGCGAGCGCAAATTATGAGTTGGCCAAAGTTTTGGGATCAGAACAATTGGAAAACCAAAGCTTTATGGCCGCTTAGCAAACTGGTTTGTTGGGAGGCAAGCCGTCGTCTGGCTGCCTTTACCTTAACTCCCCCCGAAAAAAAGACGCAAGCCGTCATGCTGGTGGTCGGAAATTTGGTGGTGGGTGGTAGCGGTAAAACCCCGTTTATTGTATGGTTAGTTAAGCAGCTGCAAACCAAAGGCTTAAAGGTCGGCATTATCAGTCGTGGTTATGGCGGGCAATCTAAGCAGTGGCCGCAGTTGGTAACCAAACAAAGTGATGCGTCTTTGGTTGGTGATGAGCCCGTCTTATTAGCAAAACAACTTGGCGTGCCGGTTGCCGTTTCGCCGATTCGTGTTGATGCGGTGGCCTTGTTAGAAAAACATCATCATTGTGATGTCATTATCAGTGATGATGGGTTACAGCACTATGCGTTAGCACGAGATATTGAGATCGTATTGGTGGATTCGCAACGTTTATGGGGCAATGGTTTATGTATGCCAGCGGGGCCTTTACGTGAACCTAAATCACGTTTGGATCAAGTGGATTTTATTGTTTATAACGGACAAATAGACTTAAGTTCTGAACCTGTAAAGTGGCAAAACAAAAGTCATCAGATGACCCTAGAACCTGTGTGTTTTCGCCAAGTCGCTAATCCTGAAATTACCTTAGATAAAGATGCTTTTTCAGGTAAACATGTATCGGCAATGGCGGGCATTGGAAATCCATCGCGTTTTTTTGATACATTGAAAACGCTGGATGTCTCGACGGATGGCCGAGCCTTTAAAGATCATCATGCTTATACTGAGAGTGATTTAACGGTCTTTAGCAAAGAGATACCGCTTGTAATGACTGAAAAAGATGCGGTGAAATGTAAACCGTTCTCTTATGAGCAAGGGAAGGTAAAGCAGCCTAAAAACTGGTGGTATCTAGAGGTAGAACCAAAAGCAAGTTCTGTGTTATTTGATTATCTTTATTCAATGATTCAAGAGAAGTTAAAACGATAAAAACACTTTAGATGAATGTGTTTTTAACCAACTAGGTTATAAAATATGCCCGGAACTCACTCCGATAACGATCACTCCTTTATTGAAGTTTTACCTTTTGAGTACAAAAAGGTGGCGCATCTTATATTGAGAAGTAGCTCGCTTGAACAGATGCTTGAGGATTTAAAAAACCACGACTCTCAGCATTTTTTGGTGCTAAAAGGTAAAGAAAATTTAACAACACTCGAAATTGACAGAACGATCTGTGCGGCTATAGTGGCAAAGATAACCTCTTTATCGAAAGGTTTATTTGTCAGTGATTTACAGTTCAACTTTATTGAAGAGTTGCTCTATAAAGCCTTATCCATATTATTGGATATCCAAAGTTCTGACCTGTCTACTATTCATGCGCATTTGAAATATGAACACTCTAAAACTCTTGAATGGATTTTAAAAGACAACGCTAAAGATGAGGTTCCTACCTTAGAGATTCGTCGCCGACGTGATAATAACCGCCGCTATTTCCGCTATAAAGCCGATATGCGTTATCACTTTGTTCGGGTAGGTAGTCATGAGAAAGTAGCAGAGCTACAAGGAGATATCTACAGCTCGGGTATTAAGCATTTCAACGACGTTATGAATGCAAAGCTTGATAAGATTGTGGCTAGATATACCCATAATATTGGGCTAGCTTTACAAACGTCCTTTCCAGAAGCACATACTCTTTTTATGGTGGTACTTGATAAGCTGGAGCAATTAAGAACTGTTTTAAATGGCGTCTCAGTGGGTGTTTTGGACTTGAGTTCTGCAATGAACTTGTTAACTGTAAATTTACAAACGTCACTGGATTATGAATCCCTGAACGGTAATATTAGAACCGAACAAATTCTTAGGGATTTTGAAGAAAAGCTGAATCAACTTAACCAAAATACCCTTAAGCTATTAGAGAAATCGACACCTCATAAACTCTATGAAGGGCCTGTTTTAGCTAAGTTAAAGATTGATCACGATATCCGTGGTTATATGGAGAAAAACAAGAACAACGCGTCGAAACTGCTACACGCATTCATCGATCTGTATCACTACACATTATTGATGGAAAAAATCTATAACAATATATCCAGTAGTAATTATATTATTGTTTTCCCTGAATACTGGACGGACGATTTCCATGATATCTCTCCAGGTGGCGTAGCCTTTTATACCGAATTTTTGGTTGACCAAAATGATATTTTAGAACTGTATTTTAGAGTTAATATTTCAACGAGTGATGAAGAACAATTTGAAATCATTCATCAAAAAGCCAAGGTTGTCAGGGTTGAAGAAAAACCTGAACTTGAGAAATATTTGATAGCCTGTGAGTTTATTATTTGTCCTGAAAG
>JAYENR010000175.1:0-8968 GCA_034722175.1 Pseudomonadota bacterium
CATGGTGATAGGTGGATTCATTTCAATCATGCCACTGATGATTTTACTTTCTGGAACGGGCAAATCAAGCGGACTCAGTTGTGCCACTTGATAGTGCATTGTTTGCACTCGTTGTATCTGTTGTTTCGTTGAAGATTGGATGCGTTTGGCGGCATCTTTGGCCATTAAGGCAATGTCTTGGTACTTGTAATAACCGTCAGTAGCAATCGGCACTTGAATTTGTTGTACTAAACTTCCGCCCATTTTTAAGGCTCTTTCACTCAGGTTGATCGTATTGGCTTGGGTGCCGACCTCAGGTTGCAAAATGGTGATAGGGAGGGCTGTTTGGTAGCTGATAGGAAACAGTTCTGGCAGTTCTCCCGCTGCTGGCGCATTAACGAATAGACTTGGATAAAGCAGGATCAGATTTTTAAGTTGATTACGCTCTGTTTTACGGGCGGTTTCTTGCCATAAATGCAAACCTCGCAATACGGGTACTGAGGCAACATCGGCGGTGATCACCACGATCTCGTTAAACTGTTGGGTCGCCACTTGCATTAACTGTTTTACAAATACCCCGTCTGAACTTCGCATGGCAATGCGTGTTCGATCCATAAACAAGGCGTCGGGGGTGTCAAGATACCAGACTGTTCCACTACTGGTTAAACCTTGAATGGTCAAAGCATCGCCATCATTCGTATTGGCGGGTTCGCCAATCCATAAATACAGGCGTGAGCTCGCTTGTTGATTCGAATTTTTAAGTTCGGTGATCAGATAGGTTTCGTCATCGGCTTCAATTTCGGTTTGTGGCAGTGAAAGCCATAACTCACGGTCTTCATAAGTCAGTTCTTTGGTTTGTTCGTTTGCCATGCTTATCGCTGGCAAGCATACTGAGATACTCAGAAATATCGACAAATAAAAAGATCGAAAAGCGTGAATTTGCATTTGAGCAGGCCTGTTAGTTGCGAAAAAAGTATGATTAGAATAAGTATTCTAGTTGTTGTTGAGTAGGCTGTCGAGTGAATTGATAAAAAGACAGGGCAAACTGAAAAGGGTGTGTTTGCCCTTAAATTGACGCACTAAGATAAAGCATTAAGTTGTGATTAGATTAAATTGTTAATTTTTTGTTTGGCGACCTCTAAACTGGCTTGCTTGCGTTCCTCTGAACGACTCATACCAGGTGCTTCAATAAAGGTTATATTGTTTAAGCCATTAAAGCCTAAGATGGTTTTTAAATAGGGCTTAACAAAGTTCATAGCATCCATCGGTGGTTTAGTATAGTCGCCACCAGAAGCAATAATCACTATGACCTCTTCAATATCCAATAATCCCTCTGGCCCGTTTTCGCCATAACGAAAGGTTTCTCCCGCTCGGGTTATGTGATCTATATAGGTTTTCAATTGTGATGGAATGGTGAAATTGTACATCGGTGTGCTAATCAGTAGGGTGGTGGCTTGTTTTAACTCTGTGACAAAGTGATTTGAAACTTCTAGCGTCTGTTTTTGATTGATTGATCGCTCTGCTTCATCGGTATACATGGCATCAATAAACGCCTGATTGATATGCGGTAAATTCAGGTCAATCAAATTATGATAAATAGTAGAACCATTAGGGTGATTGTTTTGCCATAACACCTGATAGAACTCTGCTAGCGCTTTTGAGTGTGAGGTTTCAGGAGTTGAGCTGGCATCGATACGAACAAGGTATGACATGTTTAATCCTTTTTGTTTCTCTGAATCTTTAAGTTAATCTTAGTTTAGTCGGATAGAAGTGTGTTAAAAACCGGGGTAATAGCAAAATATTGTTGCGTTTAGGGCAATAATAAAGATGAGCAGGCCTGGTAAAGGGTTTGAATTAGGAGAATAATCAGGGGCTTGACAAGGGGTGTACAATAAATGGGTTGTTTAATTATTTTGTTATGAGCTCTTTGTGATTCAGTGTTATAAAGAGCTCGTTCACCCCTTAGGAGACCTTAATGTCTGATATTCCAATTACAAAACGTTCGGTGATGGTGCTTTTCTCTGACTCGACTGATCCAAGTTCTCACCGCGTACGTTTAATGGCAAAAGAGAAAGATATCCCTATGGAAGTTGTGGATGTCGAGTTAGATGATATGCCAGAAGATTTATTGGAATTAAATCCTTACGGAACTTTACCAACCCTGGTTGATCGTGAGTTGGTTCTTTATGATTCACAGGTGATTATCGAATACTTGGATGAGCGTTTCCCGCACCCACCATTAATGTCTGTTGACCCTATTTCAAAAGCACGTTCACGCCAAATGTTGCGTCAGATTGAAAAAGAGTGGTATCCATTAATTGAAACAATCAGCCGTGGTAAAGATGAAACGGAAGTGAAAAAAGCGCGCCGTGATCTGTTAGAGCGTTTGATTCAGTTAATTCCTGTGTTTGAACATAAAGAGTACTTTATGAGTGATGATTACTCTTTGGTTGACGTGAGTATGGCGGTGCTTTTATGGCGTTTACCGTCTTTAGGGATTGAACTACCACGTTCTGCAAAACCAATTTTTGATTATTCTGAGAAAGTCCTAGCGAGAGAAACCTTTGCTGAAAGTTTGTCAGATGACGAATTGGATATGCGAGAAGTTTAATGGCAGATAATGCGACATCTAATCGCCCGTATATCATTCGTGCCATGTACGAATGGATGGTGGATAACGAGTGGACACCGCATATTCAGGTGGATGCAAACTATCCAGGGATTCAGATTCCACAACAGTTTGTACAAGAGGGCGTGATCGTTTTTAACGTCTCTCCCACTGCGGTACAAATGCTGGATATGCAGAATGATTGGTTTCAGTTTCGTGCCCGTTTTCAAGGTGTAGAGCAGAAAGTACTGTTTCCACCTGGAGCGGTATTGGCCATTTTTGCTCGTGAAAACGGACAGGGAATGCCATTTCCGCCAGAGCCTTATCCTGATGAAGCCGATGAGCCAGAACCAAAACCGACCTTGTCGGCGGTAGAGGGAGAAGGTAAGTCGGATGATTCTGATGAGAAACCAGCTAAAAGCACTGAAAAGAAAAAGTCGACTAAGAAGCCGACTCTATCTGTGGTGAAGTAAGTTATTCAAGTTTTTGAGCGTGATAAGTGTTGTCTCGTTTAGTCAACTCTGAGTAGCTCGAAAGCCTTGTTACTTAAATGGTTGGATAATCTGTATATCTTTAAAAGCCTGCGTAATTGCAGGCTTTTCTGTTTCTAGGAACAGCAGTTTTAAGTTTGGCCCCGCATCCATAGTGAAATAAACGTCTACACCTTGCTGACGCAGCTGCCAAATGGTGTGCATCGCTGCCACTGATTCAGGTTGCCAATAGACGATCGGTGGCCAAGTTGCCATCATGGTGGCGTGCATACTTAAGGCATTATTCTCTGCCGTTTTGCCCAATAAACCAAAGTCTTTAGTTTTAATGGCCTGTTGAATAATTTCAATATCTTGTTCGGCTTTTTCTGGCCAGACCTGATAGAGTTCGCAGGTATTCACAGTTTGCTGCATCCCTGCGGTTGAGCTCACTGACTTTTCGCTGATATCTACTTTCAGTAACCCTACACACAGCTCTGGCCATTGAGTATCGATCGCTTCCGCGTAACTGTCCATGCCGTCATCTTGAGAACCAACATGCCACACCGCAAAACCTGGAAATAGTGAACGACTGGCACTGCCACTGCCTAAGCGAGCCAACAGAGATAACTTTTCGTCAGATAAATTCCACTGAAATAGATCGTTCAAGGCTAAAACTAAAGCGGCATAACCTGATGCGGAAGAGGCTAAGCCAGCGGCGGTTGGAACGGTGTTTAAGGTATCAACTTGAAACACCGTATGTTCATCGGGTCTGAAAAAATCTAGAAAGGCCGATAGACGCTTGGCAAATGTAACGTGCGGTTCCAGCAGTTGATCATTTAACACAATTTGATCTTGTTCACCCTGACTGATAAAGATCTCTGTTTGCGTTCCTAGGCCAGGCAAACTGATAGAAACGCTGCCATTTACAGGTAAATTTAAGGTTGTTTCTCGTTTTCCCCAATATTTACTTAATGCAATATTGACGGGTGCTTCACCAAAGCCTTGAGATTGTATTTTGCTATATGCAGATTGGTTAGCGCTATGACCAATAACCTGGTTTACAAATTCTTGCGGGCTAATACTGGCTTGGGTGGCAAAAGATTTCATTAGTATTCCAGTCTATATTCATTAATTAAGTTGTTCGGTGGTGGTACCAGTTGGTGAAATTTCGACTTCGATTTGTGTGAACGGTTTTAGATAGTCTTGACTTGTGGTCGGGCAGTCTGAGAGAGAGCCAAAACCGAGAACACAGTCGCCCAAACCTGAGCCTGATATCTTACTGGCAAAAATAGTTTTACAGTCAGACATCTTTTCAATGATCATTTGCAGGGTCTTATCATTGACGCCAAGCGAATCCATAAAGTCTTGATAGATTTCACTGAAGGCATAAAAGTGTTCCATTTGCCCATTTAGTAATGCTTGATAAGCCTGTTTGGTGGTTTCACCCATTAAGGCATAAAGCTGAGTTAGCTGATCGGGTTTACTCTGCCAGTTGTCGGCTACCATTTTTAAAACGTCAGCAGTCGGGGTTTTATAACCGCAATAAATTAAGGTCAGCGGTAGGTTTTGTGAAATGGATTCTGGCAGTTTTTGAATGTGAGCAGGCCTGTTAGCGCTTTTAGGTTCAAATAGGACAACTCCCCCCGTTAAGCTGGCGGCTAAATCGGTTCCTGACCCTCGGCCTTGAATAGTCAGGATAATCTCATGCCCCAAGTTAAATAACTGAAGATTATCGAGTTGTTGTTGGGTAATTTGATTAAGGCCATGTAACATTGCAGCCAAGACAGCAGCCGAGCTGCCTAAACCGATGGTACTGGAGAATTCGCTTTTAATCTCAAGGTGCAAGCCGTGGTTTAAATAAGGGGAAAACGCTTTTAACGCGTGCATTACAAACCGTAATTGCGGGTGATCTAACTCCGAGTGTTGTTCAAAGTGCTTTAGTTCATTCAAGGTAAATTGAAAGTTCGCTAGAGCCGATTCAATGCAAATGGTATTGTCATCCGTTTTTGACCAATGAATCTCGATATATTGATTAACGGCACACGCCAAAGCTGGATGGCCATAAACCACGCTGTGCTCACCCAATAACATTAAATTGGCAGGGGCCGAACTAAGCCAGTTCACATTGAACTCCTTGAGGTTGCAATTTTAACGGCCAGAAATCATAGCCATATTGTTGGCAGAGTTCTACTGGTGAATGCTCTGATAAACACAAAACCATACCGGCATTGTCCCCCAAAACGCTGCCAGCGCCACAGACTTTACTCGCGGCATTGAGTGCTGAATCGAGTTGTTGGATAAAAGCTTGTACTTTTTTAGGTACCACGCCAATTTGACAAAGTAGGTTTTGGTTGTGTTGAATCGCTTGCTTTAACTCTACACTATTTTTATTTGACCAGGCCTGTTCAATTTCAAAACTGGTGTTTTTGAACTCTCGCCATAACTCGGAATTGTATTGATGGTGTTGTTTGACGGCTTGTACGCATTCACCGGTATGGCTCAAAGGTGCCCCCGTATCAATTAACCAGCCCGATAAAGGTTGCGTTGACAGTGTTTGAAGCGGTTGATCCATTTGGTATTTAAGCAGGCCACCTTGAATTAAGGTGGCGGGATCCAATCCACTTGATGCACCGTGTTGATAAGATTCGATTTTCTTGGCTAAATCCAATAGACTTTCTTTGGATGCTATTAGCTGATGGGATTTAAACAGGCCTGCTAATAATCCAACAATCACGGCAGCTGAACTGCCCAGGCCTCGTCCAATTGGAACTTCTGAGCCAATTTTGATCTGCCATTTTTCAGTTTGGATTGGATGTTGCTGATTAAATAGCCAAAGTGTTATTAAAATCAAATCAAATGGCGAGGTTAAAACCGCATCAATCGCTAATTGGGTCTGTTGAAACTGTTGAAAACGTTTTTCGATCTGTTGTGATTGTTGTTGCCAATCGGCAAAACTAAAGGACTTTTCTAAATCAAAATCTTGAAGTTGGATGGTAAAACGACCAGACTCGGCAGGTTGTTGAGACAAATAACAGTGCGTTTTCAGATCAATCGCCATGCTTAGAGCAGGGCAGTGATAAAGTATGGCGTGTTCACCACTAAGAATGAGTTTGGAAGGGGCAAAGCAATGTACCGAACCATGCGTTTTGTGGGCGATGTTCGAGAGTGTCATTGCTTAGCCGCAACCAGAGCGGTTAAACCGCTTGGTAATAACGTTTGTGATCTTTAATGCCCGCTAGACGATATGGGCCTTTATTGCTTTGTTCAAACTCAATGTTCTCTACTTCATCATCCACTTGATGATAAAAGGCTAGATATTGGGCGTAGCTTAAAGGCTGACGTTGTTCAATTTGTTGAGTATGGCTCTCAGTCATTAGAGCATCTTGATAGCCTGGTTGCATCAACCCGGTAAAGAACTCGGCGACACAACCTGAACCGTAACTGAAAAAACTGATTCGACGGCCTTTTAGGTCTTCTTTAAGGTTGTCTAACAGTGAACAGAAACCCACAAATAATGAGGCACTGTAACTGTTACCAACAATGCGGTTATAAACCTGGCCTGGTTGAGTTTGCGCTTTGAACTCTTCAGCACTTAATTTCACTTTGGCCACACGTGCTAAGGTCTGATGTGCCTTTTCAGCCATTTTGGTAAATGGTATGTGATAACAGAAGTGATCAATATCAGAAAAACCACGTCCGGTTTCTGCAGTGAAGTGTCCCCAAGCTTGTTTTAGGCTATTTAGGTAGACTTTAGTTGAATACTTGCCATCGACTAGAGCTGTTTTACGATTGTTAGGGCGCCAAAAGTCCATCACATCTTCAGTGTGGTATCCGGAACCAGGTTCAATTGACATAATGCGTGGCGACTCTGTGACTAACATCGCTACCGCACCACAGCCTTGCGTGGCTTCACCAGAGGTATCGACATCATATTTAGCAATGTCAGCTGCAATCACTAAGATTTTTTCTTTCGGATTCATGTTTACTAAAGCGGTTGCCATTTGCAGGGCAGCAGCACCGGAGTAACAAGCGTGTTTGAATTCTACTACGCGACAACGTGGTGACATATCTAATAGGCCGTGTAAAAACACCCCCGCAGATTTAGACTGATCCACACCGGATTCTGTGGCAAACAGGACCGCACTAATCTCAGACTTATCGATCTGCTCTAAAATTGGGGCCGCTGCTTTCGCTGCTAGGCTTACCACATCTTCATCGGGTGGAGCGATTGACATCTTCTCTTGGCCGATTCCAATGTAAAATTTATCAACGTCAATGTTTTTCTCTTCAGCAAAGGTATCAAGCCCTAAGTAGTAGTCTGAAGTTGAAAAATGGATTAAGTCTATACCTACGTTCATATTTAAAGCAGAATCTTTCTTTAGATAATTAGTTAAATCAATCTTAAAGTCGAAGCTTACGTTATGTTTTAAAGCCTATGGCTTGAGTAGTAATGCATCGTTTAAGTGTAAGGCATCCACATTGGTTGCACCTAACAGAAATTGTGCGGCGGCAAATTCCTGTTTAAATTGTTCTATGGTTTGTACTGCCGCTTGCGTCGATTCTATTGCCGAAGCAAGTAGTGGAGCAGCAACTCCGCACAAACGACCGCCGATTATAACAGATTTTGCCATGTCGATGCCGTTTCGTATTCCACCGCTTGCGATAAATTGCGCACGGTCTTGATAGGGTTTTGCACAATGTAACGATTGTACGGTGGTTAAACCCCAATCTTGGAACAGAATTCCCATCTCATTTTGGGCTCGATGAGCTTCAATGCGGCTCCAAGAGGTACCACCACGACCAGCGACATCAAACATTGAAATACCCGCTTGTAACCCTAACTCAATATCAGTTGGCGATAGTCCTGAACCCACCTCTTTAAGAATAATGGGAACGTCTAGTTTTTCGGTTAGCTGATGAATTTTTTCTGCCAAACAAGCAAAGTTAGTGTCACCTTCTGGTTGAATGAGCTCTTGCAATGGATTTAAGTGCAAATACAGCGCATTGGCTTGTAGCGCATCTACCGCTTTTTGAGCTTCTTCAATACCAAAACCGTAATTTAATTGTACCGCACCCATATTGGCTATTAACGGAACGGTCGGAGCAAATTGGCGTAAATTAAAACTGTCTGTAGCAGCATTGTCCAATATCATCGCACGTTGAGAACCGACTGCCATCGGGACTTGGCAAATTTCGGCCGCTTCAGCTAAATTTTTATTAATGTGTTGTAGGTTCTGAGCCGCCCCACCTGTCATTGAGGCAATCAGAAATGGAAAGCTAATGCTGTGATCTAAAAATTGGGTAGTGGTATCAATTTCAGAAAAATTCAATTCAGGCAAAGCGCGGTGAATTAATTGAAGAGAATCAAAATCACTCTGGTTACGTTCAACCAAGGGGTCATTTAATATGGCATCAATATGATCTTGTTTGCGTTGGGTGATTTGAGACATTAATTTTTTACCGCTAAAGAGACAGCAGGCCTAAGCCTTTGCTGAGCGTTCCAATTTAATATGGGCTTGCATTAACTCACCCGGATTGGTTTGAGCGGCTAATAAAGATAGCTCGCCACATAAAGCGGTCGCCCCTGCAATACAGGCTAAACGACGAGAGTTGACGCCAGGTTCAACATCTGGGTTCGCACAGCCTAGTTGTTCAAGGTTATCTAACACAAAATCCAAGCCTTTGCCGTTTCCAACACTGCCAACGACTAAGTTGGGTAGAGTGGTGGAGAAGTATAGATCGCCGTCTTTGTTGACCTCTACATGATTAATTGCTTGAGAGCCTTCAACAATATTGGCGGCATCTTGGCCAGTGGCTAGATAAAAACCTAATAACATATTTGCCACATGAGCATTGGCGGTGCGTAAACCACCAGAGACAATGCTGCCGATGAGATCTTTTTTTATGTGTA
>JAYENR010000176.1:0-8954 GCA_034722175.1 Pseudomonadota bacterium
GCCTTGCTAACATTCAAATTGTTGAAATGCCTCCTGGACCACCTGTTTTACAAGCGATTGTTGGTGAAGTCTATGGGCCGGATGCATTTCAACAATTTGAATGTTAGCAAGGCTATCACCGATCACTTCTGCAAGTTGGTTACGAACTGCTTCAGCAATTTCGTGACTTGAGCGATCGCGGTGCACTTTATCCACTAAGTGCACTTGAATGTCCGCTTCCCATGGCTGTTGACGCAAGTAGTAGTGACGCACTAGACCGTTAAAGTCATAAGGTGCGGCTGTTCCCACGTAAGTTTCCATGGTTTTTACTTCTTCAACCGTTTGCAGAGACTTAACCAGTTTATGCGTTAAGTTAGCGGTAACAGGTAGTGCAGTTCCTTCAGGGAAGTTAATGACAACACTGAAGTCAGGTTTGTTATCAAATGGTAATAATTTAACCGGAACATAGGTTTTGTAGATCAAGAAGATTGATATGGCAAAGGCCACGATAATGGCAATTAAGAAGCCCCAGCCTTTCGCTTTACCGATTAATAGACTACCCAGTAAAGTACGGAAGAACTTCTCCATTTTTTCACTTTGTTCATGCTCTTTCTTCTCAGCTTTTGCCAAGGTTTCCATACTAGGTTTAATGCGCATCGCTAACCAAGGAGTGAAAGCAAAAGCGGCAAATAGAGAGATCACCATCGCAACCGAACCAAGTGCAGGAATCGGTGCCATATAAGGTCCCATCATGCCGCTTACAAACGCCATTGGCATTAAGGCTGCAATGACCGCAAAGGTAGCAATAATGGTCGGGTTACCGACTTCTGATACCGCATCAATAGAGGTTTCAGTATCGGTGCTTTCAGACATCAACCAGCGTCGATAGATGTTTTCGAGCACTACGACGGCATCATCCACCAGAATACCAATTGAGAAGATCAGAGCAAATAGACTGACTCGGTCAATGGTGAAGTTGAAGACCCAAGCCATGAATACGGTTGATAAAATAACCGATGGGATAACAATCGAAACCACAACCGCAGCACGCCAACCTAGGAAGAACCAAACAAGAATACTGACTGAACCGGTTGCGATAAACAGTTTGAAAATTAGGTTATTAACTTTGTTATTGGCAGACTCTCCATAGTTACGGCTAATGCTGATATCAACGCTATCGGGAATAATAATTCCTTTTAACTCGTTGATACGGTCAATGGCGTCGTTAGCAACAGAAACCCCGTTCATACCCGCTTGTTTAGCTAAAGCAACGGTAACGGCAGAGCGACCATCAAGAGAGGGTGCATCTCCTTGATAAGCAGGACCGGTATAGAAGTTGACCACTTTAGTGATGTCCTGATCGCCTTCAGTGACAGTTGCGATATCACGTACATAGACCGGTGCACTGTCTTGAATACCGACAATTAGGTTTTCAATGTCTTCAACGCTACGTAGGAAATCGCCTGTGTAAACTTTGTATGACTGTTGCCAGGCTTCCATGTTTCCTGTTTCTAACTCACTGTTTGCCGCATGAATAGCTTGACCAATTTGAGTTAAAGAGATGTTGTATCCTGCTAGTTTTTCAGGGGTCACTTTGATTTTGATTTCACGTGGCTCACCACCAACAACATAGCCTTGAGAAGCCCCTTTGATTTCACCTAAGGCTTGCAGTGTATCCAACCCTAATAGTCTTAATTGACTCGAATCGAGTTCATCTGAAGACATCGTAAAGGTGATCATTGGGACATCATCTGCCCCTTTGGGTTTGATTAGGGGGTGACTCACACCTGGTGGGGTGACATCGGCATTAGAGGTTAATTTGTTATACAAGTTAACCAGTGAGTCTTCCATGTTCTCACCGACTTTGTACTGTACGGTGATTAATGACTGCCCACGAGTCGAAGCAGAGTAAACGTGTTTAACCCCTTTAATCTCTTTTAAAAGGCGCTCTAATGGCTCGGAGACCAGTGCTTCAACTTGTTCGGCAGATGCCCCCGGGTACTGGACAAAAATATCAGCCATTGGCACCGAAATTTGAGGGTCTTCTTGTCTTGGGGTGAAGATCACTCCAAAAATACCAATCAGTAAGCTGGCAATTAAGAACAGCGGAGTAATCGGTGAATTGATATAGCTACGGGCAATTCCGCCAGCCATATCATGTTTTTCTTCTTTGGCTGGTAGTTCTGGAGTTAGGTTGTTGTCTTGCATGCTCATCCCTTACTCGTCGTCATCTGATTTTTTATTGGCGACAAGTTGGCCGTTGCGAAGTAGCAGCCCGGAGGTGATTTTTGCTGGAGGATTAGCAATAAATTGTTCGCCATCCGTTAAGCCCGATAGTACCGTTAGATAGCCGTTGTTAGAGGCTTTAGCGGTACGAATAATCTTCATGTTAACTAGGCGAGTTGAAGGGTCATATACAAATATAGTTGGCATACTGCCGCGTTTGATAATGGCACTGGCGGGTACGGTTGGAAATGCTTGGTTTTGTGATTGTGCGTTTGAGACTGAAACTTCAGCATACATACCTGGTGCGGCAGGAGCACCAAGTGGTAAATCTAGTTTAATTTTAACGGTATGTTGTTGGCCATTTGCAACTGGAAAAACTTGAGCAACTCTAACGTTAATAGCGGTTCTGTTAGCAATACTCGCTTTTAGAATCTGTCCCTTGGTGATGCCATGCATTAAGCTGACAGGCACATTTAATTCAATACTTAAGTGGTTACTTTTTGCGAACACTAATAGAGGCTGTCCAGGTTGTACAGAGTCGCCCGCTTCAACCATTTTTTCTACAATAACACCATCAAAAGGTGCAGTTGATTTTGTGTCATATAGACGGACATCAATTTCGTCAATCTGGGCTTTAGCCGCTTGCATCATCGCTTGGGCTTCTTTAACTCGAGACATAGCGTTGGTTAAATCGGCACGTTTCTCAACGTCTGAATCACCATACCCCATGCTGTCTGACATTTGTTTGGTAAACATCTGGTCCATTAGGTTAGGTAGCCCCATCCCTGGCATGCCCTTTTCAGAAGCAGGACTCCATAGTTCGCGGTTATATTGTGAGATGGCATTTTGATAGGCGTAAGAGGCCTGGTTCCACTGAGCGACTGCAGCTTTGCGTTGCGCTCTTAAGGAGTCGTCATCGGTTGATATTAATAGAGTGCCAGCATTAAAAGCATCCCCTTCAATCCCAGCTATATAGTTAATTTGCCCTGGATGTTGTGCGGTGATGGTGACCTCTTTAAAGGGGATAACTGTTCCACCCAGGTTAACGTGGCGATCATAAACAACGGACTGAACAGTCTCGACCTTAATTTCTTCTGCAATGACGACAGATGAGTTAAAAAGACCGGTTGAAAACATTAGAATTCCGGCTAAAGTTGAGGTTAGTCTTCGTTGTCGTTTATGCATTTGGAACGGGCTCCGCTTATATTGTTTTTGTAATGTTTTGACACAATATACGAAGAATACGAGGAAAGATAACTAAAGAAATTTATAGGGAACAAGTTTTATATATATAAGCAAAATATAAAAGCAACTTTAAATATAAGTTATTGATAATATTAGTAAATTATAATATTCTTATATTATAAAATTATGATATTGTTTTTTTTTATGATCATTATTCACTGGGGTTATTACGTAGTTTTCTAATATGTTTGCTTAGGGTCTAGCTTATGGAAATTTGGTGTGTTTTTTAATCTAACCAGGCCTGGTTAGTTTATTTTGGCAATAAAAAAAGCGGCTAAAAAGCCGCTTTTTCAATGAATCAGTTTTTACTTCTCTAAGAGTTTGAGTCAGGTTCAATCATTTGATTCGCTGATTGTGAGTACTGGTTTTGTCCTTGCAGGTTTGTTGTATAGGTCAAATCGCTATTTGTTTGTTCTGGTTCAACTGTTCTATTATCTACTGACTCATTGCCTTGGACAGTTTGGCTTGCTTGTAAGTTTAAATCTGCTTGGCTTAGTTTTTGTGCTTGGTCTGATAACGTGACTGTTGTGTTACCTGAATTAGATGTGCTGCCGTTTGTTTGAGTCGTTAAGCGACGTGCTTCTTCTTGAGCGATTGACCCAGAAGGGGTTTGTGCAGTGGCTGAACTGGAAGATAGAGCAGGATTGATTGTGTTCATAATAAAATCTCCTCGATTCTCTATGTCTTTGAATGCATTAAAACTCTTAACATTAATACTAACACTTTGCTCGATAATTTTGGTAGTTTATACTTTATAAGTAAAATTATTAGTAATTACTGGGATTGGTTTTCATAAGTAAGTTAGAAAACTGTCCCAAAGTACAATAGGTATTTTTCTTAACTGCTGTATTATAAAGTCATATAAGTTAGATAACCTATGCGTTAATTTGGAGAAATATTATGTCTGTCCTAGCTGGTAAGGTGACATCAATCACTGGAATGGTTCAAGCTAAAAATCCTTTTACTGGAGAAGTAAGAATTCTTAAGGAAGGGGATGAGGTTTTATTGGGTGATATTATCGTGACCTCTATGGATGGTAATGTCACCATTAGCTTGGAAAATGGTGATCTGTTAACACTGGGTCGTGACACCCAAATGGCGATGGATGAAGATGTAGTTGGCGCACCAGGCATGATTGACCCAGTCACGGAAGGTGCGGTTGATGTTGCGGCTCTCCAGCAAGCAGTGTTAGAAGGTAACTTTGAAGGCCTTGAAGAAACCGCTGCCGGTGGTGATGCAGGTCCAGCTGGTTCGGCAAATGCTGGTGCAAACAGTGTTGATCGTATTGGTGCCGAAGGTGAAGTAACAAGCGGCTATGACACAAGTACAGCGACTACGTCTTCTACGTTTACACAAGAACAAGTTGTAGCAACAGAAGTTAATTTAATTCTGACAGCTGAGCCACAGCAGATTACTGAAGATGAAACATTAATTGTCTATACCGCCACCTTAGATATAGCCGCTTTAACTGACATGGAAGTGACATTGGATAACGGTGTTGTGATCACCATTCCGGCTGGTGAGTTATCTGGTAGTGCAAATTTCTTCCAAACCCCCGATTCAGATGTTTACATTGAAGCAGACAGTTTGGTTGTAGCTGAAGTATCAAGCACCTCCGGCGGTGGATTTAATGTTGTAAATATTACCAATGATGCGAGTACAACTGTCGTTGATTCTATTGATGTGACTAATGTTACGTTAACCACGACTGACGTAGATGAAAACAATGGACTGGTCACCTTCACCGCAGAATTAAGTAATCCAGGTGAAACAGACGTAACGGTTACGACTGAACATGGAGATATTCTAATTTCTGCAGGTAATACAACTGGAACAATTGCAGTTGATATGACCGATCCAGATGTTTATATCGATCCAACAAGTGTCAGTGCAACCGTATCAGCTGTATCAGGTGGTAACTTTGAATCTGTCGATTTTGAAAGTGCCACTGCTACGGCACAGGTGGCAGATGTTGAAGATATAACAACCGTTACGTTAACAACGACTGACGTTGATGAAAACAATGGACTAGTCACCTTCACCGCAGAATTAAGTAACCCAGGTGAAACAGACGTAACGGTTACGACTGAACATGGAGATATTCTAATTTCTGCAGGTAATACAACTGGAACAATTGCAGTTGATATGACCGATCCAGATGTTTATATCGATCCAACGAGTGTCAGTGCAACCGTATCAGCGGTATCAGGTGGTAATTTTGAAGCAGTTGATTTTGAAGGTGCCACTGCTACTGCACAGGTAAGTGATACGATTGATGTTACGAATGTAACATTAGCTCAAATTCCAGCTCAAGATAATACTGTTCCAGAAGGTGGTACAGCTACTTATCGAGTAACTGTGAGTAACCCACCTCTAACGGATATGCAATTAAAAGTATTGGTTACTCACGTTGATACTAGTAATGGGGATGTGAATCTAAGTCCATCTTCTGAGCCTTTTTATATTTTGGTAACGATTCCAGCAGGAGATACTTTTGCTGACTTTACTATCGATAATAAAGACAATAATGCGATAGAGCCTGATGAAAACTATCAAGTTGAGTTGACGACGGTAGGCTTGAGTGGTGTTGACGATTTTGAGAAGCTTGAAGTGGATGAGACACCAGTTCAAACAACGATTATTGACGATGATTCGTGTGATAAAACAATTGAAGGTACTGCTTTTAGTGAGTTATTTGGATTTGACTACACTACAATTAATCCTTTGTTAACAGACTTTGACTATAGTTTCGAAGTGGGTGGTATTACTTGTATTACTGACTATGAGTTAGATGATGATGCGCTTGAATTAAGTGAAGTTATTGAGGGTACAGTTTCAGGTAATGAGTTGGATAAATACTTAACATTTACCAAAATTGATAGTGACGGCGATGGGACGATGGATACAACTCAAATTGAAATTGATTCAAATGGTGAGGATGTTGCTGGTGGTACTCAAAGTACAGTATATATAGATAAAATTATTGAAACTCCTGACACTTGGACAATTAAAGTTGATGATGAGTATTCACGCTATACAAGTGACTATGAAAATTAATGGCTATTAAAACGTTTAAAAGTTTGATATAAATAGTGTATAAGTAAAAAGCCGACTTTATGTCGGTTTTTTACTGTTATGATAGATTGGGTTTTGAAGGGTAAAAGTATGCACGACCATTTGTTAGATTTAATAAAACAACAACATGACATTGGATCGATAAAGCCTATTGGAAAGGGTCGTACAGCATTTATTTTTAAAATAAAACAACGTGATAAAGATGGGTCGAAAAAACAGTTGTTGAGAGTGATTAGGAATATTACTCCTCATTATCAAATTCGTCGAGAAAAAGATCTTTTACATTATTTAAATCAATTCCCTGAATTCATTCATTTCAATGAAATTCGTCGTGATCAGTTCTACTACTTTCAGTTTTTTGATTACAAAGGGAAAACAAATTTGCAGAAGCATGTATTTGAGCATGGAGTTTTAAATGATGCTCAAGCAAAACAGTTTTTATCTCAGATGATTTCAAGCCTGGATAAGATTCACAGGGTTGGTTTTGTACATACAGATATTTCACCTGAGAATATTCTGGCTAGTAAGAAGGGTGGTTATTATTTGCTAGGTATTGGTAAGGCTATTCCTTCATTACCTTCCTTTGAAGCTGAGTTAATTAACGGTAGTCATCGATATTCAGCTCCTGAGCGGTTAAATGGCCACCTGACTGAGGCCAGTGATATTTATTCATTAGGTTGTAGCTTATATTATGCGTTGACTGGCAATCATATATATAGACTTAATAAATCTAAAAATGTTTTAGATCAGTTTTGGGCTCACACTCATCATTCAATTCGTAAAATTAATCGTTTACCAGTGCTATGGCGTTATCTACTGATTTGGATGACCCAAAAAGATCCGACTAAGCGTATTACTTTGACCGAGTTGCAGAATTGGTTGATTGAGCCCGCTTTTCCAGATTGGTTGCGTAAACAATCTTACGATGCAGTAAGTGACTATCCTAAAGATCCATTGACTGGATTGGCTGATGAGCATTATTTGTATCCAACGTTTAAACAGGCCTTAAGCGCAGAGCTTGACGGGGACTTGATCACCGCTTTTAATTTGTATGAAAACTGTGCGTTTAAGGGGTATAGCCGAGCCGAAAACAATTTGGGGTTGATGTACGAAAAAGGTAGCCCAGTTAAACAATCTTATATAATGGCGGCAAATATGTATAAGCATGCCTTTGAAAAGGGTAATCCACATGCAGCCTACAACTTAGGTCGTTTATTTGAACATGGACAAGGTGTGAAACTGGACTTAGTCAAAGCTTATAAGTTGTATGAATTTTCAGCATTAAGAGGTAACTTGATTGCTCAGAATAAATTAGCTGAAATGTTAAGAGATGGTATTGGTAAGACTGAAAATATAGAGCAGGCTAAATATTGGTTCAGTTTAGCTGCGTATTATGGAAACGTTACCGCCTTAGAGAATCTAAAAAAGTTAGCCTAAGAAATTGATTTGTTTAATTATAAAAAAGGCCCGTTATGTTATTTATATAACAGGGCTTTTTTTGTAGTTAAAACCAGCTTGAAAAGTTAAACTTTTTTGCGTCGGCTAGCCATAAATCCAACTAATCCTAATCCAGTGATCATTAAAGCATAAGTAGAAGGTTCTGGTATTGCAGGAACCGTTCCAGAGATAGAGTATTCAACAAAATCACCTGATGATCCTAATAAAGCACCACCATCTTCAATATTGGCAACGTTGTCGGTATTAATCCAATTAAATTTGATGGTATTGTCACTCGCTATGCTGTCCCACTCCGTTGCACTAAAAGAGTATGTGTATTGAAGTTCAAAATAGTCAGGATCAATGATGTTAACTTGAGTTGCAGAATCAGCAGAATCTCTGTTTAAGTTAAATGTGTATAAACCATCATCAATAGTGAAAGTTAAGAACTCAGAAGCGCTACTACTCTCTTCATAGTAATTGTAATCACCTTTTGCAGTAATAAATAACTGCACATCAGAAATGCTGTCAAGCGAAGTACTTAGGCCAGTTGGACCGTAGGTCTGAATGTGTTCTTGTCCAGCAACAGTAATTTCAGTATTGTTATTAATAACAATTTCAGTTGCCGCACTCGTAAGGCTAGAAAACCCAACCAAAGCCGCAAATAAAGGATAAGAAAACTTTTTCATGATCGTTCCTCAGGTAAACCATTTATTGGTTAGAGAGAAAGCCTCTCTTATAATATGGTTTCTATTTTATTTAGTCTCAGCTATTTTCGCTATTGTACTTAAGTACACATTTGAATACTTTAGGTGTACTTAGGGCTGAGATTAAATTAATGTATATTAAATATTATTATAAAGTATCGCAGATTCGGATAATAAGTGCAACCTAGGAAAGAGAAGCCAGTTGAGCTAAACTCAAAGGCTTTTCCCGACCAAGAGATAAGCACATGAAATATAGTCAACTGACTGAAGGTGAACGATACCAGA
>JAYENR010000177.1:0-8815 GCA_034722175.1 Pseudomonadota bacterium
TGGCCCTGGTAAGATGGTGAAAGCCTTTGATAACGTAGTGTTCAAACTCCCTGTCTTAACAGTACACGGACCTATCAAAACCAAATTTGGTTTTCATCTGATTGAAACGATTTACCGTACTTAAGTTCGTTTCTGACGGACTTAATCGAGTTTAAAAATAGCGATTAATCCAACTATTTTGAACTGAGCAGGCCTGGTAAGCCAGTTTCCACGCCAATGTGAAACGTAAGCCAGAACTTCCTCACGAAAATACTTTATAATCCCTGGCTTCCCGCCTATTTAGAGAATCCCATGAAAAAAACCTTCAAACTGACCCATAACAAAATCAAACCTGCCCGTTTAGTCGATGCGATTAAAAACGAAGTTAAAAAGTACTTAAAACGCGAACGCAACCGTGCACTACCGACGGGCGCGGACTTCTGGGACTTTGATTGTCGTTATGGCGCAGATGCAGAGTCGAGTGAAGTGGTTCATGTTAAAGAGATCAACAAATGCATTGATAAAGCTGAAGCAGAACAGCTCGAAACCTTCTATTTAGAGATTATCGCCAAACCCGCTACTCGTTCCTTTATTCCAAGAGAAGAGTCAGAAAGCGAGTTTGAAGATGAAATTGAACTTGAAGAAACACGTCAAGACTAGCAGCCCAGTAATATTTCGTTTTAGAACAACGTGCTAGACACTTTATAACAAGCCTATTCGACCTCTCGCGATTAGGTTGGTTTCTTTATCCAAGTCCTTTTACTAACAAAGTAAATATTCAAACCACACTGATCAAACTCTCTATTTAATAATCCCCTACTATTTGCATGAATATTGAAAGCATACCCATTGAATCGACTACCATTGAAACCGAGATTACGTGCAGCACTTGTCAGGCCTGTTGCTGCCGATTAGAAGTCATGTTAGTGACCGATACCGGCGTACCTGAGCACTTCATTGAAACCGACACTTACGGCAGTGAAGTGATGGCGCGTTTAGAGGATGGTTGGTGTGCGGCCCTAGATCGAGATACCTTATTGTGTCGTATCTACGAAAACCGTCCATTTATCTGCCGAGAATTTGAAATGGGGGAGTTTGAGTGCCAAACAGAGCGTAACGCTAATTTATAACTATCGATCATCGACAATCTTAACCCTATAAATTAACCCTTTAGGTGTGAACGAAAAAGGCTCACGTTTTTGAGCCTTTTCAATAACCTCAAACTGAGTTTAAGATCTAGATGAGTAAGTTCCTTGAGTTGCACTAATGCATCTTAAGGTGACAAACGGTTGCATATTTGTATGAGCGGCACTTCCACCCGAATTGGCGATCGATGTTACCCCCATACTTGCATCAGCCGATGGACTGTATAAACGAGTACGCCCTATATTCGCGAGTATACGATCATTCGGTAACACCGAATCACCACGAGTGGCATCGGCTTTTAAAGTGTGGTTATGAGCTGGCATCTGCAACACATTCAAAGTTTCAGACTCGTTACCCGCTCTTTGACTCAAAGGCCGATATTCTAACCGTTCCCAAACTAGCATTTTTATGTACTATTCAGCCTATTTGCACACCAATATCACCCAAACGAGTGATGTTTCTTGCTAGTTTCAAGTGTATATTATGAGTATAAGTGCTCATTAAAAAACAGATTTTTCAAGGCACGATCCAAATACAACTCAAGTCATTACGCAATCAAGGTAAGATGAATTATGCCCAGCTCAATAGCACAGAAAAGATCAAAATTACGCAGCAAAAACAAAACGTCCAGCACGCGCGAATTTAATCAGATGCGCCAATATTTCACTGACCGACTCAATATTGTCAGCGAAGGGGATTCTTGGTTCGCCTACCCGCCCCACTGGATTATTGCCGGAAAACCTTCAAATTTGATTAGCCATATCAGCTCCTCAACCGGCAAAAAAGCCAATTTTTTAACCATGGCTTCAAATGGAGATGAAGCCGTTGACATGGTTTCAGGTAAACAGAAACATCAACTGGTTAAAATTTTACGCTGGCACACTAAGGCTAAAAAACGCAAGCCGGTTGATCTACTGCTGTTTAGCGGTGGCGGTAATGATATTGTGGGTGAAAATGATTTTGAACGCTTTATCAAACCCTACAAAAAAAGCTACACCACCGGAAAACAGTGTGTAAATATGCCACGCTTAAAACGCAAAGCCAAACAGATTGCATTGGCTCATCAAGAGCTATTGGATATCCGTGATCATTACAGCCCGAAAACGATCATTATGACACACACTTATGACTACCCTCACCCCTCATTAACAGGCGGTGTATTTTGGGAGGACTGATTCAAACCCAAGGCTGGATGAAACGTTTTATGGATTCTGCAGGCATTAAAGAAGAGCTGCAAGCCAATGTAATCAAAGTCTTTATGGACACCATGGCAAAAGAGATTCTAAAAATTGCCGATTCGCGCGACGGATTTATCGTGGTTGATTCCCGGGGTACATTACAAGGCAAAAAACAGTGGTTAAATGAGATTCATCCAACATCAAAAGGCTTTAAGGCCATCGCGAAGTTGATGTTTGCAAAAATGCAGGAGACCTTTCCTGCCCTTGTCAGTTAATAATACGCGAAAATTCAATCGCAAAATACCGACAAAAAGTTGAGGTTCAATAATAAGATCTGCACCTTGGATCCATTGTTTTAGGAGGAAATTATGTTGCAATTTAAAGCAAGTTTCTTAACGGTTTTGATCATTATTTTGACCCAACTGGTAGGTTTACCTGTTAATGCCAAAGAACTGTATTTCATTGATGCCCATAGCCAAGTAGATCACAAAGTGGTTCCCATCAGTAAAGTGAAAATCCTGATGCAAAAAGCGGGAGTTCGTCATACGTTCTTATCAGCACGTGGCAAACTCAAAGCTAAAACCTTGCTTAATTTTGCTGAAGACAACCCAGGGCTCATCATCCCAGCGGTCAGAAGCAAAGGCGATCCATACCACACAAGCTCCCTAAAATATTATGAGATACTCAAAAAACAGGTCGCCTCGCCACAGTACAATGCCATGGCGGAAGTCTTGCTTTATCACGCTCAAAAAGGCAAAAAAGCGCCTGAGGTTAGCGTTTACCCAGACGATAAACGAGTGCAAACCGCACTCAACTATGCCATTAAAAAAGGTTGGCCTTTTGTCGTGCACATCGAGTTTGCCTCACTAAAGGGAAAAAAACGCAAAAAATTCATGCGCGCTTTTAAACAGCTACTTGACCAACACCCTAATCACCCTTTCGTGCTCACCCATATGGGACAACTCACTAAAGATCGAGCTTTACGTTTGATTAATAACCATAAAAATGTGTACTTTCACACTGGTTGGAGTAATCCTGCCGCCGTTGAAAGCTCAAACCAGCCATGGACAAATGTGTTTCAAGGTGATCAACTGGCACCTGAATGGAAAACGCTATTTATTCAATATCCAGATCGTTTCATCTTTGCTTTGGATAATGTCTTTGCAGACCACTGGGGGGATTTCTACCAGCAACAAATGAATTATTGGAAAAAAGGGTTAGCCGAACTACCTGAAGAAGTGTCGCACTTAATTGCGCATGGCAACGCAGAACGTCTATGGAAGGTTCGCTAACGAAACTCTAAACGGATTAAATCAAACTGAATAGAAAAAATGGAGCATAAATATGGGGGCTTTTTTAGGAATTTCGTTATGGATCGCATTGGCAACGGTGGTGCCTGGCTTGATGACAATCGCCGCAATTTACGCCGCTATTGTTGTGGTCAATCCGGATATCATCCTCTCATATCAGGCTCTGACTAATGGTTTAAATGAATGGGTAGTAACCGGGTTTGCCGTCACAATGATGGTTCTGACTCAGGCACTTGGAATTCTGCTGGAAAAAGTCTTGATCGACAAACAGTGGTTAGGACCAGAAATCAGGGAAGTGAATATTGAAAAAGGCATTGATCCTCACGGCAAAACGCAATTCACTCTAACCCCCTACTTTGAATATAAAGGCCTGTATATTTTATTAGCCGAGCTCAGAGAAAATGAAGACACTCAAGGGCATTTAAAACGCGTCTTAGCGCAATATTTTCTAACCAATAACAGTTTGATCTCCTTTTTATCGGGCATGCTAATGGCAATCATTCTATTCTTAGGCAATCCCAATATGGATACCTTTATTGATACCCTCGTTTTTGTGGCTGTATTAGGTGTTTTATTTGCAGTCAGTTTCAAAGTCGCGGTCATTCGGTTTGAAGTCATGACTAAAGCACTTTGGGCGGCCAGAAGAAAACGTTTAGCCAATGGACGGCTTTAAATACGGATTGACAAGAGATTGAATGAATTGAAGCTGCCCCTCTTAGGAATCGATTATGTTAACTGAACAGGCCTCCTCCCAAACACCCGTTGAAAACATTCGTATTTTTCTCAGTGGTGATGTCATGACCGGCAGAGGCATCGACCAAATCCTCCCCCGCCCCTGTCAGCCAAAAATCTATGAATCTTACCTAACCGATGCGCGTGATTACATTAAAATCGCCGAACAAAAAAATGGCCCGATTCCCCGCACCGTTGATTATGCATACATATGGGGAGATGCGCTTACAGAGTGGCAGCGCATGAAGGCGGATATCAAAATCATCAACTTGGAAACCAGCATTACCCAGAGCGATGATTACTGGAAAAACAAAGGCATTAACTACCGCATGCACCCGCAGAATATTGCCAGCCTGACCTGCGCACAAGTGGACTGCTGTGTACTAGCGAATAATCATGTTTTGGATTGGGGCTATTCTGGATTAACCGAAACCTTAAATACCTTACAAATGGCCAACCTAAAAATGGTGGGGGCAGGACAAAATCAACAACAGGCCTCTGCCCCGGCAATCATTGATGTGGCTAATAAAGGGCGTGTGCTGGTATTTTCATTCGCCCACGAAAGCAGTGGGGTTCCGTCAAAATGGGAAGCCACTGCTGAACGTGCCGGAGTCAATCTGCTGAAAGACCTTTCTGGGCAAAGCGTAAAACAGATAGCGCAACAGGTTAAGCAGATAAAACAGAGTGGTGACATCGTGGTGTTCTCGGTACATTGGGGCGGTAACTGGGGTTATGACATTCCCCCAGAACAAATAAATTTTGCGCATCAATTGATTGATCACGCCGCAGTCGATGTGATACATGGCCACTCTTCACACCATGTCAAAGGCATCGAAATCTACCAAGGCAAGCCAATTTTGTATGGCTGTGGCGATTTTCTAAACGACTACGAAGGAATTGGTCATTACGAGGCATACAGGGGGGATTTGGCGTTAATGTATTTTTTAGACATGAATCCGACAACCGGAAAATTGCAACGTCTGCACTGCATTCCCACCCAGACAAAACATTTTCAGATTCATCGCGCCCCGCCAAAAGAGGCCGACTGGCTGAGCGCGGTTGTGACACGTGAGTGTGCCAAGTTTGACGTTACCGTTAACCGCAATGCAGATCACAGTTTGACAATTTTAGAACCTTAAACCAGTACAGAGTTAATATTAGGCCGTTAAGATTTAAAGTCAAAACAAACTTTTATTGATATGTAAATATCTATTCGTTCAATTCGTACCAGTCACAAATAAATAATCATTGTCTTGTGTAAAGAACACGGTTCTGTCTGCAATTAACAAACGGTTATCACTATTTCCTGCCGTTATTTCGCACAAAATACCCGCTTACTCCATTTGTTTAAATAAACGCTCTTTCAAAAGGAATCTATGAGCATTGAAAGCATATTAATCGCAATTATGGAAAGGTACGCTGGCACTCAAGAGTGAGTAACCCACAGCTCAAATCACAAAAAAGTTCGCTATTATGAACCGCACAAACGCATCGATAAAATCCCCTCTTCTTGCTGAAGCGTTTGTAACATTTCAGCAGGCAACTCCCCTTCGACATCCACTAAGGTATACGCTAAATCATTTCGAGATTTATTGATTAAATCTTGAATATTGAGTTCGTATTTTCCGATCATCTCGGTAATTTTGGCTAACATTCCAGATTTATTTGCATTAACAATCACCAGTCGTTTAGCCGTTGCTGTTTTTGGGGGAATTTTAACTTCGGGTAAATTGACCGAATTCACCACAATACCATATTCAATAAAGTCAGTAAGTTGCTTAATCACTTGCGTTGCCGATTGATCTTCCGCCTCTTGAGTGGATGCGCCTAAGTGCGGTAAGGCTAGGACTTTGGGGTGGTTTTTATTCTCTTGAGTGGGGAAGTCGGTGACGTACAGTTTCACGTGTTCCTGATCTAACGCATTTAACATCGCCGCTTCATCAATGACCCCTTCACGAGAAAAGTTCATGACAATTGCCCCGTTTTTTAGCTGAGGAATGTATTCTGCATCCAACATATTTCGGGTTGCGTCAATGAGGGGAACATGAAACGTAATAAAATCGCACTGTTTCACCAGTTCATCAAAGGTTAAACATTGATGTACTTGTGCATTTAGATGCCACGCATTGTGTACCGAAATAACCGGATCATAGCCATACACATCCATGCCCAACGCCACAGCCGCATTGGCCACTTGAACGCCAATCGCACCTAAGCCAACCACACCTAACTTACGCCCAGTTAACTCAAAGCCCGCAAACTGTTTTTTCCCCGCTTCAATGCTTTTACGAAGCTCCGTTTCACTCTGCTGAATCTCTCTTACATAATCGGCGGCGGCAAACATATTTCTGGCCGCCATAAACATGGCCCCCATGACTAACTCTTTAACCGCATTGGCATTGGCACCTGGTGCATTAAACACTGCCACACCCTGTTCAGACAAACGTTCAATTGGGATGTTATTGACCCCTGCCCCAGCACGCCCCACCGCAATAAGATTCTCAGCCACAGCCATCTCATGCACAGATGCTGAACGCACTAAAATTGCATCTGGGTTATCAATGTCACTGGCTACCTGGTAAGAGTCCTCAGATAAATGCGCCAAACCGATGGGTGAGATTGAGTTTAATATTTGAATACGTTTCACAGTCTTTTGTTTTCCATTACTGAATTGAATGCTTTCGTTACAGTCACTTTAGTTAAAAGCGGAACGTTATTCAAGCCAGAGCACCGACTGTTCAGTGAAAGCTTATTTCAACTCAAGTTCTATACTGAACAGGCCTGTTTAGAATTGATTAACAATTAAACCTTGCTGTTAACTTATTAAGTGCGTAGAATCTTGCGTTTTCTGGTGCTTGGCTACTTTAATAAGCTAAGTTAAACGGGAAGTTTGGTGCGATGAGTTTAATTTCAATTAAGCTTAATCCATTCCTACGCTGCCCCCGCAACGGTAATAGAGAAAACAGATCACCATGCCATTGGAATTTATTCTGAGAAGGCGGTCTGAAATTGCTCTTAAGCCCGGAGACCGGCCAGAAAAACGGATAATCCATTAATGGTTATCCAACCCGATTGCGGTGGGCAATACGGAGATAAACCAAATACACTTTGCAGATTTTTATTTGCACTGATGCCAAAGTAATTTATCTAAGCAGGCCTGGTCAAACCCATTTTCCACGCACTGTCCGTTTTGCCTTTGTAATATCGAAATTTACTTATTACGAAGGAAAATTATGAAACGTTTAACCCTTTCTGCAGCCATTGTTGCAGCTATCTACTCGGCACCCTCTTTAGCCGACAATCAACTAAACGATGTGTTTGTAACAGCAGGCCATCATACTCAAACACTGCACAGCGTTACAGCGAATGCGACTGTTATTACCGCAAACGACATTGAAGACAATCACTACCGCACCCTAAGCGATGCATTGAATTCGGTTAACGGCTTTAACATTGTGCGTAATGGCGGTTTAGGCAATGCTACCTCCGCTTTGGTTCGTGGGCAAAGTACTAAAAACTTATTGATTTTGGTTGATGGTGTTGAGATGAATAATCCGTCTGGAACAGGCGGCGCCATTCTAAGTAATTTACTGTTATCCAATGTGGCACGTATTGAAATTTTAAAAGGCCCTCAATCCGGTATTTGGGGAGCCAATGCTTCTTCAGGTGTCGTGAATATCATTACCAATAAATCTGTACAAGGCACTCAAGGTTCCATTACGGTTGAAAAAGGTTCGTTCAATCAACAAAAGCTGGCTGGTCAATTTTCATCCTCTAACGAACAGGGGGATTTTTCAGCCAGTTTTTCACGTATAGAAACAGACGGTTTTAGTGCCGTTAAACCTTTTGAAGAAAACCATGATGATTATGAAAAAGATGCCTTTAATCAAACCGACTTCGGATTAAATATCGGTATTAATATCAATGCCAATCATCGTGTTGAAACCACTCTCTCAGCTTCAAACGGTTATACCGAATACGATTACGGCAGCAACCCGGATCAAACAGATTTTGCGAGCGTTAACTACAAAAACACCCTAAAGAAACTGCAATACGTTTATAACAAAGAACGCTATAGCAATACACTGTTTGTCTCTCAAAATGAAATTCAACAGTACAGCGATGCCGTGATTAACAGTTATGGGGTAAAAGGTGGTTTAGAGTACTCACAAGGTCAAAACCTGAACTTTATTGCCTCTGCCAATCAATACCAAAATGAAACCACTCGTGAAGATTTTGATAACTTAGGTTTCGGCTTAAGCAACACAAACCAGTTTAATCAAGGCCGTTTGATCATTACCGAGTCGATTCGTAGCGATCAATTTAATGAGTTTGATGACAAGATCACCGGTAAGTTAGGGGTTAAAAACTTCTTTAATGAAAATGTATTTGCCAGTGCAAACATTGGCACGGCCTACAATACGCCAACTCTTTTCCAACTCACTTACGGTGCTACTTCAGACCTACAGC
>JAYENR010000178.1:0-1602 GCA_034722175.1 Pseudomonadota bacterium
CACCACCTGTTGCTTTTAGTTTTGCACCAAGATGGGGAAGCTTTTCTATTAGAAGTACTTTTTTATTTTGTGATGCCGCTTTTATAGCTGCAATCATACCGCAGGCACCTGCACCTGCAATAATCACTTGCAAGCCACGTTCTTCCGCTGTTGCCGCGTAATCAAACATTAGATCAGGTGTACGGTGCGCAGAAACCACCTTCACTTCATGCGGGACACCAAATAACTCCAGCATATCAACGGCGTGTTGCATCGTTGGCCAATCTGATTTTGAGCCCATAATAACGCCCACTAAAGGCTTAACTGCATCGGTCATCTTTATACCAAGTTCGGAAAAAGCGACTCATTTTACAGCTTAAAAATAAAACGTCAACCCCCATGTAACTCCATAAGTATTTGAATAATTTGGATAAGTAACTTTTAAACGTATTATCACAGCAAATAATAAGCCTTCTGTTAAAATGGGATTTCCACCAAAAAAGTGCACATTTAAATGAAGTACATTTACTCGACATTATTTTTGTTAATAGCCACACTGACGGGCTGCTCACAGCAAGATGCATCGCCTCGTACACCAGAGATTGTGCAAGAAACAGACAGTGTCATTGAGTACCGTTTTGCCATCCACCCTCTGCATAACCCCACTCGTTTATTTGAAGTATTCAATCCACTTTTAGAATATTTAAATAGCAACATCCCAGGTGTGAATTTCATTCTTGAAGCATCAAGAGATTACGCGACCTTTGACAATAAACTCAAAACGGAAAGTGTACCTTTTGCTTTGCCTAACCCTTACCAAACCCTCATGGCAATAGATCATAACTATCAAGTGATTGCCAAAATGGGGGATGATCTAAATTTTAGAGGCATTATCTTAGTTCGTAAGGATAGCGGTATTCAAATCCCAACAGACCTAAAAGGCATGGCTGTCAGCTACCCTGCTCCAACCGCATTGGCAGCTACGATACTCCCCCAATATTATTTACATAATCACGGCTTAGACATCAATAAAGATATTGAAAACAAATATGTTGGCTCACAAGAGTCCTCCATTATGAACGTTTTTTTGGGCACAACAGCTGCAGGCGCAACCTGGCCTCCTCCTTGGAAAGCACTGTCTAACGAACGTCCGGAACTCAAGAAACAGCTCAAAGTCATCTGGGAAACTCAGTCACTACCAAACAACAGTGTCGTGGTTAGAGACGACGTACCAAAAGAGCTTGCCACCCAAGTTCAAACCTTGCTATCTAACTTACACACAACAACTGAGGGACAAAAAATCCTCCAGAAAATGTATTTATCAAAATATGAAACCGCAAACAACGAAACTTACTTATCAGTAAAACAGTTTGTTACTCAATTTGATAAAACCGTGCGCCCGTTATGAACTCTGTATTTTCAAACACTTTTACAGTCAGGCACTAAATGTTAAAAAACATATTTGCACACTCTATTAAACGAAAATTGATTTTCGGGATTGCATCCTTGCACGCCGTATTAATGACTGTTTTTGTGATTGATCTCGTCAATCGTCAGCAGAGTTTTTTAATGCAAGAGTCAGAAGGATCAACAGCTGGGATTGCCAAAACCTTAGCCGCCAAT
>JAYENR010000179.1:0-8798 GCA_034722175.1 Pseudomonadota bacterium
ATCTGGTATCGTTCACCTTCAGTCAGTTGACTATATTTCATGTGCTTATCTCTTGGTCGGGAAAAGCCTTTGAGTTTAGCTCAACTGGCTTCTCTTTCCTAGGTTGCACTTATTATCCGAATCTGCGGACTCATTAGATGCGGTTTGGTTTTTAAATAAGGGTCTTGATAAGTTTGCCTAACCAGGTAAATAAAGTGAGAACACAATGGAATTAATTGAAATTCTGGTGATTGGTGGAGCCTATCTATTAGGTTCTTTATCTTCCGCCATTATTGTTTGTAAATTAATGGGGTTTGATGATCCCAGACAGGGCGGATCTGGAAACCCAGGTGCAACCAATGTAAAAAGGTTGTACGGCAATAAACCTGCGGCGATTGCGCTAGTCGGCGATATGTTAAAAGGGGTGTTACCTGTTGTTTTTGCCCACCTGTTAGGGTTGTCGGCAGAGGCGATTATCTTAGTTGGTTTTGCCGCATTTATCGGTCATCTGTATCCGGTGTTTTTCGGCTTTAAAGGTGGAAAAGGTGTGGCCACCATGTTGGGGGTAATGTTTGGTTTATCTCTGCCGATTGGTTTAGCGGTCGGGGCAACTTGGTTGTTTGTCGCTAAGGTTCTAAAAATCTCTTCGGCATCCGCTCTGGTCGCCACGGCACTGGCACCGGTTTATATTTACTTCTTGTCGGGTGAAATTAGCTGGGTGGCACTGACAGCTGTTATGACGGTCATGTTGTTTTGGCGTCATAAAGATAATATCCAACGTATGATCAACGGTGAAGAAGACGCAATCAAAAAGGATTAATGGTGGATTTTTAAACTGACCAGGCCTGGTCAGTTTAATTTGGCATTTTTAGCGTGATTGTAAGCTGCTTAAGAGTGCGTTTATAAGTCATATTTAAACATTTAAGACGCTTAAATTGCTTCTAAGTCCTCTAAAGACCATCTTGGTGTGGTGGCAAAGCTTAAGCCATTCGATTGTCCGGCCAGTAAACGTTGAGCGCCCGCGTAGGCAATCATCGCGCCGTTATCTGTACAGAATTCCAGGCGTGGGTAAAAGACTTCCCCTTTTCGTTTGTTCATTAAGGCATCCAGTTTTGCACGAATCTCTCTATTCGCGCTCACGCCGCCAGACACCACTAAACGGTTTAACCCTTCTTGTTCTAGCGCACGCTTACACTTTATGCTTAATGTATCAGCAACTGCAAGTTCAAAGGCACGGCAAATATCGGCTTTGGTTTGATCGGTTGCATCGCCCTCTTTTTGGGCCTTTAACCAAGTGTTTAAGGTAAAGGTTTTTAAGCCGCTGAAACTCATATCTAAACCAGGGCGGTCAACCATTGGGCGAGGAAACTTGTAACGATCCGCATGGCCTTTTAATGCAAGGTTAGAAACATTAGGTCCACCAGGGTAACCGAGTTCTAGCATTTTGGCTGTTTTATCAAAGGCTTCACCGGCCGCATCGTCCAAGGTATCCCCCAATACTTTGTATTGGCCAATGCCATCGACACGAATAATCATGCTGTGTCCACCGGAAACCAGTAGACAGATGAATGGAAATTCGGGTTGGGTTTCTTCCAGCATAGGGGCAAGCAGATGGCCTTCCATGTGGTGAACACCTACCGCAGGCACTTTCCAAGCATAGGCAAGACTTCTAGCAACAGAGGCTCCAGCCAGCAGAGCCCCCATTAAGCCAGGGCCAGCCGTGTAGGCCACACCTTGAATCTGTTTGGCGGTGACCTTGGCTTCATTTAACGTCTGTTGAATCAATGGGGCAAGTTTTTGAACGTGGTCACGAGAGGCCAGTTCAGGCACCACGCCACCATACTGTGCATGCAGTTCAATTTGAGTATAGAGGCTATGTGCAATAAGGCCTTTTTGGGTGTCATAGATCGCGACCCCTGTTTCATCGCAGGAACTTTCGATGCCTAATACTAATAATGAATCTGCCATACTTTTTCTCGTTTGATTGAACGGTGGTTTAGGATGCTCTTCGCAATAATAGGTGTGTCTACGAAGAGATTGGATTTTAACAAAATAATTGGCTTTTTTTATAAAAAGGTTTGCAAAAGAAGGTGAGTAAAATTATAATCCCTTGCTTTCCACCGGCTCCCTTATCTTGCGAAGGGTTGAGCGGTTAAAACAGAATTCAAATTATAGGTACCTAAAATGCCAAGCGTAAAAATTAGAGATACAGAACCATTTGACGTAGCATTACGTCGTTTCAAGCGTGCTTGTGAAAAAGCAGGTGTATTAACTGAATCACGTAAGCGTGAATATTTCGAGAAGCCAACCTGGGCTAAGAAGCGTATGAAAGCTGCAGCTGTTAAACGTTTAGCTAAGCGTTTATCTCGTGAGAACCGTCGTACAACACGTATGTACTAAGCTGGATTGATTGAATGTCTAGTGATTTAAAAGCTCAATTAATGGCTGAAATGAAAGCCGCGATGAAAGCCAAAGACAAAGATCGTTTGGTTGTCATTCGCGCTATGCAGGCGGCTGTTAAGCAGATTGAAATTGATAACCAAACGACTTTGGATGACGAAGGTGTATTGCAGGTACTGGATAAAGGTATTAAGCAACGCCGCGAAGCTCAGCAACAGTTCATAGACGCGGATCGTCAAGATCTAGCGGATGTTGAAGCGTACCAGATGTCGGTTATTCAAGAATTTATGCCTGCGGCTTTAACAGAAGATGAAATTTCAGCGTTAATTGATGATGCAATGGTTAAAACCGGTGCAAGCTCAATGCAAGACATGGGTAAAGTAATGGGGCTGTTAAAGCCTGCCATGCAAGGCCGTGCTGATATGGGTGAAGTCAGTAAACTGATTAAGGCTAAATTAGGCTAAACGTTTCACTAGACGTTCAATCATTCTTGTTAAAAACCTGTCAATTGAAAAATTGGCGGGTTTTTTGCGTTTTAGGGTTTAGGTTTGTTAACTTTCTGTGGATAAGGTGTGAATAGTGGCTGGAAAAACGGGTTCAATACCACGTTCCTTTATCGAGAATTTATTGTCTCGAGCCGATCTCGTGCAAGTCATCAATCAGAGAGTACCCCTGAAAAAAGCGGGAACAACCTACAAAGCCTGTTGTCCATTTCACGATGAAAAAACCCCTTCCTTTAATGTCAGTCCAACTAAACAGTTTTATCACTGTTTTGGTTGTGGTGCTAGTGGGGATGCGCTTAAGTTTTTGATGGAGTATGACGGCTTGTCGTTTGTTGAAGCCGTTGAAGCCTTGGCCGCTCAATACGGCATGGAAGTCCCACGTGAACAGCTCTCTCCTAAGCAGCAAGCACAGCAACAGATCAAGCAACAACAACAACGCGACCTCTATGATGTGATGCATTTGGTAGCGAAGTTTTATCGCCACCAATTGAGAGATCACGCCACTTCTGAAGAGGCCAAAGCGTATCTTAAAGCACGTGGTTTAAGTGCTGAGATTGCTAAAACCTATGTGATTGGTTTTGCTCCAGCTGGCTGGGACAGTTTGGCAAGTGGTTTAAAAGCCGATGCAAAACTAAAACAGCAACTCATCGAGGTGGGAATGTTGGTGCAGAAAGAGGGCGGTAAGATCTATGACCGTTTCCGTCACCGTATCATGTTTCCAATCCGTGATGGTCGTGGACGAGTTGTCGCTTTTGGTGGCCGAGTGTTGGGTGATGAGCAACCAAAATACCTCAACTCACCTGAAACCCCAATCTTTCATAAAAGTTATGCCTTGTATGGGCTGTACGAGATGCGTCAAACACGCGAAAAGTTTGATCATATCTTAGTGGTTGAAGGTTATATGGATGTGGTGGCTCTGGCACAGTTTGGTATCCGTAACGCGGTTGCTACTTTAGGGACGGCGACAACTGAACATCATTTAGCGATGTTGTTTAGACAGGTAAATGAAGTGGTATTCTGTTTTGATGGTGATCAGGCGGGTCTCAAAGCGGCTTGGAAAGCCATGGAGTTATCCCTGCCGTTAATGGAAAATGAGCGTTCAGTAAAATTCCTGTTTTTAGAGCAAGGCGAAGACCCGGATTCCACCGTGCGTAAAGAAGGTGTGGACGGTTTTCAAAGACGAGTAATGAGTTCGCTATCACTGTCTGAGTTTTTATTGCAAGGTATTCAAGGTAAGTTGTCATCTGCCGTTACTTCAATTGAAGGACGTCAGCAAATGGTGTCGTTGGTTCAGCCATTTATTCATTTGGCTCACGGTCTCTACCAGTATTTGTTAGTGGAAGGTTTAGCCGAAGTCGTTGGTCTGCCTGCTTGGCGTTTAGAAAAACAGCTAAATGTAAATTCTGGTTTTGCGAGTTTTAAAAAAGAGGCACCTAAGGCTGGTTTATCAAAACCTGAGGCGGCTGCGGTCAGTAAAGTTGCAACCTTGCCGTTAAAGTTAGTACGGATTTTATTGCGTAGACCACATTGGGCACAATATTTTCCAGATAATTTTGCTCTAGACCTTTTAAATATAGCTCAGCGTGACTATCAAGTATTAGGTGGCACGATTCAAACCATTATCCAAAGTGGATTCCATGCAGATCAAGTTGCTCAGTGGTGTCAATCACAAGGCTTTGCAGCTGAACTGGCATTAATCCAACAGGCAGAGCTGCCAGATGATGATGTGTTTTTACGTGCCGAGTTTGATGTTGCGATAGTTAACTTAGCCGTGGCAATGAACGAACAGCAATTAGGTAAAACTGGCTGGGATTTAAATGCAATGATCAAATTGCAAAGTCTGGCGAGTGAAAAATAGCAAATAAGTCGTGAAGAATTGAAAAATTCATCAATAAAACAACTGTTTGTGACAATTTAATAGATAATCCAAAGTAGAGTTGGGTATAATTACGGGTTCTGTTTTTTCTTTGTGCTCGCATTTTTTGCGGCACCTAGAAGTTGAATCCAAAGAGTGATTGAGGCAAGCACAAGCATGACAAAAGTTGAAAGAAAGCAACAGTTAATTGATTTGATTGAACGCGCTAAAGATTTAGGTTACCTAACTTATGCGGACGTAAATGATGTATTGCCAGATGACATTGAAGAAGATCAATTAGGTCAGGTATTGACTATCCTTAGCGATTTTGGGATTCAGCTGTTTGATTCAGCACCAGATGAAGATGAACTTCTGACCAAAGAAGGTGAGCGTTTTGACGATGCGGCGGCTGAAGCTGCTATGACGGCATTAGCAGAAGTTGACTCTGAATTTGGTCGTACTACTGACCCTGTTCGTATGTATATGCGTGAAATGGGATCGGTTGAGTTATTAACTCGTCACGGTGAGATCGATATAGCAAAACGTATCGAATTTGGTATTCGTGAGATGCTGGATGCGGTCGCCTCTTATCCGATCTTTGCTGAAAGTATTTTAAAAACCTTTGAAAGAATGGAAGCAGGTGAAGGTAAAATTGCTGATGTCGTTCAAGGGTTTATTCGTCCTGCTGATTTGGTAGATGTTCCGGTTGATGAGTTATCACCAGATAGTGATAACCAAGAGCCAAAAGAAGATGGAATTGATCAAGTTGAACTTGATGCCTTCTTGAAAAAACTAGCGAAGCTAAATAAAGCAGCCTTAGACGCAGAAAACAAGTACGGTTTTGCAGATGAAAAAGCCACTAAAAAACGTCATGCCGTGGTGGAACATCTTAGAGGTTTGAAAATTACGCCTGCCTTTACGAATAATCAAATTAAACAGATTAAGGTAAAAATTTCAGCGATTCGAGAACAAGAACGCATGATTGTTGATAAGGTTATGCGCGAGATCAGAGTACCTCGCCCGCTATTTTTAGAAACCTTCATTGGTTCTGAAACCGATTACGAAATGATTGATCGTTTAATTGCAGCGTCTCCAAAATTAGCGGACCAATTAGAAGCGGCTCGTGGCGATGTGAAACGTGCTCAAAAACGTTTAACCATGATTTCAAATGCTGAAAAAATGCCGATTGTGGTTTTTAAATCGACTTATAAAACATTAAGTAAAGCTGAAACTAAAGCACGTAAAGCAAAGCGTGAAATGATTGAAGCAAACTTACGTTTGGTAATTTCGATTGCTAAAAAATACACAAACCGTGGTTTACAGTTCTTGGATTTGATTCAGGAAGGTAATATCGGTCTGATGAAAGCGGTTGATAAGTTTGAATATCGTCGTGGTTATAAGTTCTCAACCTATGCCACTTGGTGGATTCGTCAGGCAATTACCCGTTCTATCGCTGACCAGGCACGTACTATTCGTATTCCGGTACATATGATTGAAACCATCAATAAGTTAAACCGTATTCAGCGTCAGTTACTTCAGAAGATGGGGCGTGAGCCAACACCTGAAGAGTTAGCTGAAGAGATGGAGATGCCAGAAGATAAGATTCGTAAAGTGATGAAAATCGCCAAAGAACCGATCTCAATGGAAACACCAATCGGTGATGATGAAGATTCATCATTAGGTGACTTCATTGAAGATTCAAACATTCTGTCTCCTTCAGATTCTGCGGATCAGGAAGGGATGAGTGAAACGGTTCGTGAAATGTTAAGTACTTTGACACCACGTGAAGCGAAGGTTCTTCGTATGCGTTTCGGTTTAAGTATGAACACAGATCACACGCTTGAAGAGGTCGGTAAACAGTTTGATGTAACACGTGAGCGTATTCGTCAGATTGAAGCCAAAGCGTTACGTAAGTTACGTCATCCAAGTAGAGCAGAGCGTCTAAAAAGCTTCTTAGACTAAGATCTATCGCTTTTACTACGTTTTAAAATGGCCGCTTTTGCGGCCATTTTGTTTTAAGCGTTTAGTATAAGTACAAATAATAAAGCAAAGCATTCACAAAGCGGTTGGCAGTCGCTATAATAAGCGCCAATTAAGTTACCTGTCTTGGTCGTTTAATTAATCCCAATTTGGGGCCCTTAGCTCAGCTGGTTAGAGCATTCGACTCATAATCGACAGGTCCGCGGTTCGAGTCCGCGAGGGCCCACCATTTCATAACCCTTTTGTCTTATGTTGTTCTTGTAAATTTTTACGTTAGATAACTCTAAGTCAATTCTTTCAATGTAACTCTAATCAACTTTGTTATTTTATATTGGATAAAACTTTAAATCGGTCCTGCACCGAATCAGTAAACTCCGTGAATCCAAGTGACAGCAGGGCCATTAGCAAGTACAATCAAGCCTTTAAATTAAAATAGTAATATTGCTTAGTAAAGTCACTTATGCAGGAATCCAGCCGAATAGAATTTAAACGCCAGTTGACCGACAGTCTTGAAAAAGAGGTGGTGGCGTTTTTAAATGCCCCACACGGCGGTGAAATTTATATTGGTGTGGATGATCAAACTCAGCAGGCCACCAACCTAACAGGCCTGGATGAATTACAGCTCAAAATTAAAGACCGTATTAAGCACAATATCGCACCTTCAGCTTTAGGTTTATTTGATGTATTGGTGACGGATTGGCAAGGCACCAATATAATCAAAATTGTGGTGGCCAGTGGATTAGAAAAACCTTACCACTTAACCAAGTTTGGTATGACGCCTAAAGGCTGTTTTATTCGTATTGGTTCCGCCTCAGAACCCATGAATGAGCGCATTATTTCTGAACTGTTTGCTAATCGTATTCGCAGTTCTATCAGCAATATCCGTTCACAAAGGCAAGACCTCACCTTTGAACAACTCAAAATTTATTATGAAGCGCGTGGCCTACCTCTAAATGAATACTTTGCTAAAAATCTAGAACTGCTTACCCAAGACGGCGACTATAACTATGCCGCTTATTTGCTGGCCGATCAAAACGGCAATTCTATTAAAGTGGCTAAGTACGCCGGCACAGATCGCATTGATTTAATTGAAAACGAAGAGTACGGCTATTGCTGTTTGGTCAAAGCCACGAAAGCGGTGTTAGACAAAATCAAAGTCGAAAACCGCACCTTTACCCTAATTACTTCAACCACGCGCAAGCAGAGGCAAATGCTAAATGATATTGCGGTGCGTGAAGCGGTGATTAATGCCATTGTCCATAACAACTACACCCGTGAAACGCCTCCCAAGTTTGAATTTTTTGCAGACCGTTTAGAAATTACCTCAACTGGTGCCTTGCCAGAAGGAATGGATAAAAACGACTTTTTCAGTGGCATTTCACATCCACAAAACAAAGTGTTAATGCGCGTGTTTCGAGATTTAGAAATGGTGGAGCATCTAGGATCTGGCGTGCCAAGGATCTTGCAACATTACTCAAAAGACAGTTATGTATTTCTAAGCAACTTCACGCGAATAGTCATGCCCTATGAGGAAGGCTTCGCTGAATCACTAGCCAAAACGGATCAAACTACCGGACAAGCTACCGGACAAGCTACCGGACAAGCTACCCCACAAGTTAATAAGTTTGATGAACTACTAGAATACTGCCAAGAACCGCGTAGTACTAAGGAAATGATGGCCTTTTTAAACCTCAAACACCGAGAATCGTTCCGAGATAATTGGTTACTACCATTGTTAGAAGCTGGACAACTGGAAATGACTTTACCGGACAAGCCCAAAAGTCCAAATCAGAAATATAAAACAAGTCAGAATGGAGAAAAGAATGACTCAATGTGAAGATCAACAAGAGCAAAAGTTTGTTGAGTTAATGGCCGAAATTTTTCAGTTAAAAGACGCTGAAGGATTGGATTTCGGAATTTATCGAGTCATACGCAATCATAATCAAAAAATTAAAGACTTTTTAGGCGAGGTTACTGATGAAGGTTATCAGCCAGGGACAGTTCAACAAGTTATAGATGAAACTCTCACTGAACAAAGTAGCGAAAATACAGTTTTAGAAAAAGAGATTCGTGAAGAGTTG
>JAYENR010000180.1:0-8756 GCA_034722175.1 Pseudomonadota bacterium
ACAATCAAATTTATGATTTTCTACAAAATCATAAATTTGATTGTCATCTACTACACCAGACAAGGTGATTACTCCAATAAATTTTTTGTCCATTGGGATTATCAGCTGATTAACAATCTCCAAAGAAATCGAGTTACTTTGGCTGAACTGCTGAAAATTTAATAACGGTAAACTCTGACTATATTCAATATCTGTCTGAAATGCATTAAAGTGTATAGGCTTGAACTTGGTATTTTCAGTGGCTTCAATGAGCGCTGTGCCTAAATCCGAATGGTAACCTAGGCTTGTTTGACGTTCTTGTTGCAAAGCTTGACTGGGTAGTAATTGAGCAAGTAATTTATATTGTTGTAATACTCCATTTTGCTTTAATTTCTCCAGTTTTGGTATTAATTCTTCTTGTTGCTGCAAAAGACTTTCAATGGCGTTTGCAGATAGTAACAATTGTTTACCCGCTTCTTGGTATTGAAATAAAGTTCTTAACTCACGATCAGTCTCAATCAAATCGGAAGAAACGGGGCTCAAACTTGCAATATCATCTTGCCATTTAATAGGCTTTAGAGAGATCACAGTGCATATTATCAATAGGCCTGTTATTAAGAAAATAGACAGATTGGTTGTATTTATGCTCCTCAAGTTATGTGCGGTTTTATTATCTGTGGAGTCAATAGCTATCCGATAGTGATTAATTAGGTGTGCTTTAAGGAGGTAGGTAAAGAGGAGGGCGCCTAACAAGCCTGTTGATGCAAACACGGCGATTTGTTTAAGACCTTCAATGTTTATCCATAAAAGCATTAAAAAACCAAAAGCGCTTGTTAAACCACCTAAACGTATCGTGGGCCATATTTTGTTTATTATGGAGCTGTCTTTCAACTGGAAAGCGGCTATGGTATGGATGGGATAGTCGATTGCAACTCCAAGTAGCACTGCTCCGAGAGCTAATGTAATCAATTGCATATTGCCAAATAAGCTAATAGTGCTCAAAATGCCAATGGCAAAGGCGGCAACGAGCGGAATACTGCAAAGAAAAATAAGCTTAATAGATCGAAATGCGATAAAAAGCGAAATAATCACCATTGCTGTCGCGGCTGCCGTAATCCAGTTTACGGCTTGTTTAATATCCGACTCAGCTTGTAAGGCGATCCAACTTGCTCCAGATAATTGGTAGTTGTTAAGAGTGGACAAGTTTTTTAATTGTTTGTTTATTGCAAAAATTGTTTGTGGATTTTGTTCACTTTCAATAAGAAATAATGCTGTTCTAAATAGCCCAGTAGACACCGACTTCGGTGTAACCCAAACCCCCTGAACTTTATCAAGATTGCTAGCTGGTTTTAATTTATTTAAATAAATTCCCCACTGATAACTTGGATCTGATAGAAGCCAATGTTTGTCTAAAATAAAACCATGTTGATACTCTTCCCAGCGCTGCTCAATGTTATGTTTGAGTTGGGGAAGTTTAAAATCTGTTAGTAGATACCTATACGGATAAAGATCAGGCAGTGGGTTTTGTTGGTGTGGACTTTCAAAAGTTTCTGAACCATTAAGTACTTGCTTAACGCCGGGTATTTCGAGTAGCTGGTTCTTTAGTCTAGTACTTTGCTGGCCTATATGAGTGGATTCTACAGAAAAAGCCAGCATTAACCAGCTCGTAGACTCAGAAGGCGACACACGGTGTTTTAGATATTTTGTTTCTAAACTTTGCTGGTCAGGAAAAAACTGTGTTAAATCATTCTGAAAGGGGCTTTTGTTAAAAATAGATATTGTGCCCGCCCAAATTCCAATCAATAAAAAACCTATAAAAATGGCCGTGTAATTTGAAAATATAGGACTTCGTATCATGGTTAGCACTTATTAATTAAAATTAATTTGACGCCATTCACCTGACGGCTGGTTGAACTGAATAATATTAATTGTATATTCGTTGCCAGTCACGATGATGCTGTCAATATGTTGTTTTAAATTAACTTTGGGTATTAAAGTTAGTTGCCAGCCTCTATTTTCTAGGTTTGTATACAGAATATTAAAACGTTTTTTCAATTGAGCTTGATTACCACTTAGTAAATGCAACAACGTTTGACTTAATGCAGAGGCCATTGGCGCGTTTTCAGTTGAGAGTTCGATTTTACGATTCGGAAAGTCTAGCTTCACGGTTTCATTAGTAAAAATAATCGATCCTTTATGAGGGGACTGATAGTGTTGTTCGAGCAGGTTAGGTGCTTTATAGAACAGACTCCCAGATTGAGAGTGATTAATTTCTAGAAAAGGATCAAATTGCGTCTCTTTAAATGTTCTGGTTTCATTTGGAATCTTGTTCCAATGACTAAAAAGGGAGTTGATCGTTATTTCTTCAGCAGTAGAATCTTTTAGTATTAGTAACAACAAAACCAATAAAAGATAAAATTTTGAGGGGGCAAGATGAGAGAGCTTAAGCATTATTTGATTGGATCCAGTACGGGTAAAAATTAAACCAATTATATGGTGATTTTTTGCACTGTTGTGCCATTTGATCGGCAAACTGCTGTGCTAGGCTTTCAGGAGTATCTTCTGGTTTAATATTTAAATGTATGTAGTCGACATGGTATTGATTTCCACCTTGATATCGGCAAAAAAACAGGTTTGTTGGGTATGGAAAGCGTAATATCATTTCAAATATCCCTTCAGGAAGCAGAATGCTATCGCCTAAAAAACTGACTTGAACTGTATGACTATCGTCGAGGGGGCGGTCAGCAAGTAAAGCCACAGATTTTCCTTGTTTTAAGTTTTCATAAATTTCAAAAGTGGTTTGTAATCCTTTGAACGGAATGACGTTTTGATAGAATCCCGGGTTTATTTGATTTAATAAGGTGACAATTGTTTGATTATGATCGAGCTTGATTACCGGTTTAATGTTGTATTGCTTAGTGTTAGCTTGAGTTCTAAGGGCCTCTACACTTCCGAAGTGACCACTTAAAAAAAACTGCCCTGGATGGTGCTTAAAGGAATCAATGACAGCTTGTCTATTACAAAAGGTAATATTAAACAAATTATGCTGGTTGGATAAAAAGTAAACTCGATCTAGTAAGGCGGATGAAAACCAGAAAAAGTGTTTGTAGATATGCCATATTCGTGGTTTTACAGGTAGGACTTTTGTTAAGTAATGCCTTGAATTTTTCCTTTTATTGGGGGAAATAAGGATAAAGAACATCACAATGGGGTGGAGTAATAAACGAATACTCCAGCGCGGTAACTTTAAAGCCAGTTTAATAATTAATTTGAGCCAGAAAGCATTACTCATCTCTTTTTCTTGTTGCCAGTTTGCTGACATGGTTTAAGGCTCCTGATTCTTTAGCAGCTTGAACTTTCCAGAGGCCACTTTTTTTTGATTAGAGTTCTTGATAATTTTAAAAGAGACGTTCATTTGTTGAACATTGTTTGGTTCAACAGGTTTGGAAGTAAGATGAATTTCCATGAGCTCATCTGGTAACACTACATCAATAAACTTTGTTTGTATTAGCTCAGAAATACCCCAGTGTGGAAGTAATTCAGACAGTGTGCTTTCAATTTGTTCCAATAAAACAACCCCTGGAACAATTGGATGTTCAGGGAAGTGTCCTACTAAACATGAGTGTTGCTTTGGTATTGTAAATACATGGATGGATTGCATAAGTTATGACTTTAAAAGTGCAGAAAGTTCAGAATAGAGAATTTTTCCAACGTTATTTCTTGGGAGTTTTTCCACAAATATGATTGGACGTGGCAAAAAAGCTGGGTCAATTAATTGGCGGAGTACCATTAAGATATCATGGCGTGTAAGTTGAGATACGATAAAAAGGGTTAAACGTTTTGAATTCTCACTGTAAAAAAAAGAACCTTCTGTAATCCCTTTAATCGTTTGCATATGATGGTTTAATTCAGTTAAAGATGCTCTTTTCCCCGCGATTTTAATTAAGTCTGTGTCACGCTGGCCTAAAATGAAGTGATGGTTATCATCTAGAAGTTCTATATTGTCATGTAATGGTTGAATAGATTCAATTCCAGGTGATGAAACAGCATAACCTTGGTTTTTTAGTTTGATAAAAGAAATCTTTCGATATGGTTTCCAGCAAAGCGTGTGTGTTGTTTCACGCGAGGCAATTGAAGCTGTTTCGGTGCTTCCATATACTTCATAGACCCTTGTTTGCAAATTTTGCTCCAGTTTCTTGGCAAGCTGTGTTGATAATGGAGCTGTGGCAGACAGTATTCTTTCAAGTCCCTTTGGCCATGTTAAATCGAAAGCCTGAATTTTATTTAAATGCAGGGGCGTAGAGACTAACAGTGCAGGATTTTTTTCGTTAACTTGGACAGCTGAGAGTATATCTTCAGGAAATATGGGGCGTTCATGCCATATGCTGGCCTTTGATAAAAGCGGCCAAAATATTGTTGTTTCCAGGCCAAACATATGTTGACTTGGAACCGTTGCAATTATATTGCATGGTTGCATGAGATTGAAGCGTTCAATCGCTAATTCAGCTGCATTGAACATTTGTTTCCATGTTTTTATAACTTTTTTAGGTGCCCCCGTTGAACCAGAAGTATACAGCCAGATTTGAGCATCCAAAATTGAGGATAATATTTCGACGAGTTTTTTCTGATCAAATCGCTTTTGATTGCTCTTAACTTTTTCAATTACTTGATCAATTTTTTCGGAATTGATATGTTCTTGTTCTTGTAGTTCTTCAGGTAAAGTGTCACTAAAGACATTTAGGTTAGAATTCTGATTAATCAAGTTTTGTAATGTGTGAGCTGTTAAGTTAGGTGGCAGAATAGCACGGCCATTACTTAAAGCTATAGACAGCAAAGAGATTAAGAAGTAGTGTCTTTGCTGAAATAAAATAATGGCTGATTTTATTTCAGATTGTTGATCATTAAATTCAGACTGATTTACCTGAAGTGCAACTTGAAGAATCTCCCATCGAGTTAAGCATAGTCCGTTATTGTCTAAATAGATAAAAGGCTCATGTAGCCAATGCTCATTGACTTCTTCTAAGGTGCGTTGACAATCAAAAAGAAAAGAAAGCATTTTATTGTGGATTAGTTTTGTTTATTAGATTGGACGTAATCCGTCAAAGTTGAAATTGAAGAAAAAATCTGGTTGATATTTTCATCACTGGATTTAATTTTTACACCATATTTTTTGCTTAATTCTAATGAAATTTCAAGAGCGTCAATTGAATCAAGACCTAAACCATCATTAAAAATTGCGGCTTGAGGATCAATTTCCTCAGCTTCAATGTCCTCAAGGTTCACTGCATCAATAATTAAGTGAGCAATTTCTAGTTGTTCTGATGTTAGCATGTTTATGAAGTCCTTCTGTTAGTAATTGGGGCGAGTTATCGTTATCGTGTGCAGTATTATACTAGGGGTCTGTTATCGGATAAACGATTTCTTCGCTTGCAATACAGGTGTTCAAAGTTAAATGTTGTTTGCTTTGAAACCATTCTTCTGTTTCACGATTTATGGTGCTGATGTCCTTTACTTCAGGCTGCTCTATTACATTGATGTGAAGATCAATTATCCCTGGTTGTTTAATGAACGTGCCTTTAGGCCAAACAGTACCTGCATTGTGGGTTATTAAATAGATTGGAACATTTTCTTGTTTGGCTAGAATCGCGCCGCCAGAATTGATATTACTGGATTCCCCTGGTAGAACCCGTGTTCCTCCAGGAAAAATCACAACCCAGAAACCGTCTTTAATTGCTTTTTTCCCTTCAAGTTTTATTTTTTTTATGGCATTGAAACCTTTGTTTCTATCAATCATTATTGAGTTGATGGTTGTTAATATAAATCCAAAGAACGGGATCTTCTTTAGTTCTTTTTTAACTAGGTTGATTTGTAGTGGGAAAATAGCATGAAATGCCAATGCTTCCCAAGTCGATTCATGACGAGAAAGAATAATACTTGGTTGTTCCGGGTTGAGTTTACTAAATCCGTGAATCCTATAAGTGATATTGCAAGTGATACGTAGCCAAGCTAAGCACAATTTGACTCCAAAACGCATAAACTTAAGTCGTGATGTAAGTGAAAAGGGTCTTAATGCAATTCCAATTAACGAAAAAAGAACAATGATTGAATAATGTCCTGCGTAAAAAAGCAGTGATCGAATGGTCAATATAAGTTTATGAAGCATTTAATATGAAAAGTTAAGTTGGTAATTGTTAGTATGTGTAGGTAATTATATCCGATTTAACAGGGCTTAAAGCTGAAGTTTACATCAAATAAAAGGGATGCCGATTAATCGGTTTTAGTTTTGAGCCGAACCGTTATAACGTAACTGAACTAAGATTCCAAACAGGGGATGGTCAATGTAATGCAGTTGATTGGGGCGGATTTTACGTGACTCTTTTAATTGGAATACCCAGTTATCAGGCTGAACTTCTTCAGGGCTAAATTTCTGTTGAACCATAAATTCAGATCTGATTCTATCTGGAATTCGGCGATCCAATCTTAAGTCAAAATCAACATGCGCATAGCGGCTCTTATACAATTTAATCGTACCTGCCAACTGAGAACTGCCTTTGGCAGACTCAATCATCAAAATAGGCATTTCACTGTCTGAACGCGTATCTTGCGACCAAGCTTTATGGAATAAGATTTTATACCCTTTTTTAGGTGAAAGTTTGGCAGCAACACTTTTTAATTCAATCGGTTGGGCACGATACTTTTCAGGTGTTTTAGATTTTGTATTCGCTAGAATATCGCTTAAATAAAGTGTGCTTTCGTAATCTAATGGATCCAACTCTTCTGGCCAGTACTCTTCTGTCCAACTCTTTAAAGCGAAGGTTTCAAATACAATCACTTCTAGGGTGTAGTTGGGAAGTTCTTCTGACGCATGAGCTACTGCTGAGAACGCGCCCATAGCAACAGCAAGAACAGAAAGATAAAACTGAGTTTTTAAGCGATTAAGCATTTTCAGCAGGCCTGTTGAGTTCATATTAAAAGTGTCTTAGTTAATCTTGTTTGATTGAATTTATCATCAGCTCAATCGCTGAAATCCGTTCCTCAATAGAGGGCATTGTATCGAAAAACTTCAATTCGGTCTGACCTTTTAATTGGTAGTTTTTAGGGTAGGCCTGAATCAGTTGAATCATTTTTAAGACATCAATATTCGGTTGAGAATTAAATACAATTCGAATCATGCCTTCCGAGGCATCCAATTTGGTAATACCGATGGGTTCAATGAGCAGTTTAATCTGAGTCACGGCAAACAGATGTTTGACCTGTTGCGGCAGTAAGCCAAAGCGGTCAATCATCTCAACTTCAAGTTCACGCAATGCACTGGTCGATTCGGCACTGGCAATGCGTTTATAGAATACCAACCGTGTATGAATATCTGGTAGGTAGTCCTCTGGAATCAAAGCGGGGAAGCCAAGATCCACTTCACTGCCAGTATGTAACGTGGTGTTCAGCTCGGGTTGTTTGCCTGACTTAAGCGCTTTAACAGCACGTTCTAATAGTTCATTATATAAACCAAACCCAACTTCTTGAATTTGACCTGACTGACCATCACCAAGTAACTCACCGGCTCCACGAATTTCTAAATCGTGGCTGGCCAACATAAAGCCTGCGCCTAAGGTGTTGTGTTTGGCGATAGCAGTCAAACGTTTCTCAGCATCCTTGCTCATTAACGATTTACCAGCGGTAAATAGATAAGCGTAAGCACGATGATGAGAGCGACCAACACGCCCACGCAGTTGGTGCAGTTGAGCTAAACCAAACTTGTCTGCACGATGAATTAGGATGGTATTGGCGGTTGGAATATCGATCCCAGTTTCAATGATGGTGGTACAAACTAAAATATTGAAACGGCGATGATAGAAGTTTTCCATGACCGATTCCAACTCTTTTTCATTCATCTGGCCGTGAGCGTAGTCCACCTTGGCTTCAGGAATTAATGCCTGAACATCACTGACCATTTTTTCGATCTTATCGACATGGTTATACAGAAGATAAATCTGCCCACCACGGCGTATCTCACGTAAACAGGCTTCACGAACCACATCTTCGTTCCAATCTTGAACAAAGGTTTGCACCGCTAAACGTTTGGCGGGCGGGGTCGCAATAATAGAAAGATCACGGAGGTCGTTCATCGCCATATTTAAGGTACGCGGAATCGGGGTGGCGGTCATGGTTAAGACATCAACTTGCGTACGCAGCTTTTTAAGTTGCTCTTTCTGACGCACCCCAAAACGGTGCTCTTCATCAATAATAATTAAACCAATATTGGAATACTCAACGTCTTTTTGAATGAGCTTGTGGGTTCCGATAATCAGATCGACTTGGCCTGCTTTCAGGTCGGCAAGAATGGCTTTTTGCTGTTTGGCTGTTTGGAAGCGTGACAGCACTTCAATACGCACAGGCCAGTCAGAGAAACGGTTGCGGAAGTTTTCATAATGCTGTTGAGCCAACAGGGTGGTCGGGACGAGGATCGCCACTTGTTTGCCGTCGTAGGCGGCCACAAACGCCGCACGCATCGCCACCTCGGTTTTACCAAACCCAACATCACCACACACTAAGCGATCCATTGGACGGCTGGCGTGCATATCTTTTAATACCGCTTCAATCGCGGTTTGTTGATCTGGGGTCTCTTCAAACGGGAAGCTAGAGGCAAAACGTTGATAAGCCTCTTCTGGGGTATTGAAGGCATAACCAGGTTGTGCTTCGCGTTGCGCGTAAATGTCTAGCAATTCAGCGGCAACATCATGCACTTTCTCTGCGGCTTTACGTTTGGCTTTTTCCCAACG
>JAYENR010000181.1:0-1569 GCA_034722175.1 Pseudomonadota bacterium
ACCAGCCTACATTACAAGTTGGAGTTGATGTAAATACCGATTGGTTTGCAGTTGATGATTGGCTGTTTTACAAATCGGCCTGGCTTCGACTTGGTAGCCCCTTAACACAGGGGTATTTAGGATTGGGGGTGATGCGTTCGGTAAACAGCGAACCTGTATTAATGAATAATCAGGTCAATCATGTTCGCAAAGGTTCTACAAAGGTTGGTTATTTCTATTTCGGTAATGTCGGAATGAGCTATTTATGGTTTAGCTCATTAGTAGATGGTCGAATTTTTTCTAATGATGAGACGTTAATTGAACGTTATCGTTGGATACCGATGGTTCAATATGGTGCGGGTATCAATTATGAGGATATTGCGTTTGCTTTGAGTGGTAATGCGATTGGTCAAGTCTATAAAGATCAGCCAGAAAATATTTTTCGTTTTGCTTCGTTAACCGTGACTTGGTTTTTTTAGTTTTTTTGGTCGAACTGCTAACGTTTGAAAATATTAATCAATATGGTCAAAATAATACTGATAATAATCATTGAGGTGATAGGGATAAATACTCGACCATTTTCAGACTCGCTATTAATGTCGCCGGGTAAACGACCAAACCAATTAAATAGATTGGGTGCGAATTGTAGAATTAAGCCAATCACGACCAGCAATAATCCCGCATAGATAAACCAACGTCCCATTCTCTGCCTTTTAATTGATTAAGTTTAATAGCTACGAACAAAGTTCAGTTGTAGATCATTAACAGGCATACGATCCCCCCGTGCTTTAGAAGCCATCTCAATAGCGCTATCAGCATTAATGCCATGTTCAACCATGAGTGTGATCGCTACAATCCCAGCACGACCACGTCCACCGTGACAGTGAATCGCTATCGATTCGCCACTTTGAATCTCTTGTTTTAGACGTTGCTGTAACGCGATTAGACGATCTTTCTCTGGAACACTCATATCTGTAATAGGAAAGTTCTCAAACTTTAAGTCATGAGCTTCACAGGCAGCGGCCTCCATCATCATGCCGAGTTTTTCGATCTCCTGGGCGTGGAGCAAACTTATGACTTTGCTCACCCCCTGGGTTTTGTAATAAGCGATATCATTATGCAGGGTTTCACTTGAAGGTTTTGGCATAACAAACAGAGCGCCGTTGCCTAGGTCACAGATTTTGTATAGTTCTGGGGGTGTTTCAGTACTCAAAATAAAGCCTTTTCATTATTTGCTTAGTGCATAAAAGAAGCTAGTTTAGCTCAAAATAGCAGGCTAGAGGTTGATTTTACTTTTGAACAGGCCTAGTGGGTCTGTTTGGAATAGATTACCAGGCCTGGTCAGTTATAAAGATCGGTTTTAAACTTAACTTTCTAAGTTTAGTACGGTAATCACATCGTCTTTAAGCTGCCAGTTGACATTAAATTCATAGAGTTTAATGCCAAACGATTCACGTTTATCGATATTGCCAAAGTGAATGGGTTTGGGGTTATGCTTTAAGGTAGTTTGAATCAGTCGGCGTAACTGCGGGTATCTATTTTCTACTTTTTGCAGTTGCTCGATGGCAGTACTACTAAAACAGACCTCTA
>JAYENR010000182.1:0-8436 GCA_034722175.1 Pseudomonadota bacterium
TCTGGTATCGTTCACCTTCAGTCAGTTGACTATATTTCATGTGCTTATCTCTTGGTCGGGAAAAGCCTTTGAGTTTAGCTCAACTGGCTTCTCTTTCCTAGATTGCACTTATTATCCGAATCTGCGATCTTTTTAAATGAATGTTTTTGAATTAATCAGGTCAGTTGGGAATTTGGTTTTAAAATAGTAATGCTTTAGTAAGATCACTTTTTTTAAGTTGATTAAAAAATAGGCAGTCATAAGTGTGTGTTCAAGCCGTTATTAGGCTTCTAGTAATGGTTTTGGTTAGGGTGTGTGTTTTTCGCTCTAGAATCGCTTTAAATTAAGGATTTTTGTTAACAAGAGATTGCTTTAGGTTTTTTATTTGATTTAGAGTGGTGTTTCACGTGAAACACCATTTAAATCTATTTAACTCAAAATTTTTGAATAGTTATTTTTACTGGTTAGAAAAGAGGTCAAAATGAAAACTTTAAAGCTGTTAGGGATTTTTTCTGTTGTTTTGTTTGTCGGTTGCAGTTCACATCATTTTGTAAATAAGCCGGGGCAGTCACATCAGAAGTTTGTACAGGATAAGGTGCAGTGTCAAAGTGCTGCGATGGGTCAATCAGACAGTACATCTTTTGAAATACGTTTAATAACCTTTGAGGAGTGTATGCGTAAATTGGGTTACCAACAACAAAAATAACTAAAGATTCACTTCAGCTTAATACTCTATTCACCTTGAAGAGTGACAATAACTCTTCGCTCAAATCGACCTGTACGATGTTCGTATAAAAATAACCCTTGCCAAACACCTAGGTTTAAACCGCCTTGACTAATGGGAATCGTTTGGCTCATATCGGTAATCATACAGCGTATATGTCCACTCATATCATCGTCGCCTTCATAGTTATGACGATAATTTGGATCACCATCTTGAATGGTTTTTTGCATCCAATATTCAATATCTTCTCTTACAGTCGGATCTGCATTTTCAGTAATGATCAGTGAAGCAGAGGTATGTTGGATAAAAACATGGCATAACCCAGTTTTAATCGCCGACTCTTCTACAAAACGATTGATCTTATCGGTGATATTGTAAGTACCACGGCTAGTATTGGTAATAGTGATTTCCTTCTGAGCTGTTTTCATATAAGGTCTTATTTTTATGGAAGAAATTATCAAAATAAATAAAAATTTTCTCGTTTAGTAGTCAACTAAACTTTATAATATAAGGTTAAATATATCCTATATTTGTCGTAAATGGACAGTACTATTGTTTATTACAACATCTATACGTAATTGAATTTTAAAGTCCAGTTTTGAGGCTCTTTTGACTCTACTTAACCGCTCATCAATATTGTTTACCTTAGGAAGTATAACCTTAGTTGTGCTCTCTTTAGCGTTTGTGTTTACGGTTAGTGGTGCTTTAAAAAATCAAGACGATGCCATTCAGCTTACCAAAAGTGTTCAAAGTCAGTTAACCCATGTTCGTTTGGGGATTACTCAAAACATCAGCCCAAATAATCGTTTACAGCCTTTTCCTGTTGATGAAATACGTCACTACTTCCAACAGGCAGAGCAAAGTCTTATCTCTTTGAATGACATTGTTTATTCGTATTATTTGTTAACACAGCAACAAAATCTACAACAAGATGTGGCCTGGTTACAAGAGCAGGTGATGGGTTTAAGAGTAGATGTCGAGCAAGATTTAATTGCATCAAATAATTTAGCCACTCAAACGTTACCGATGCAGAAGGTTGATAATACGTTTGTTGAAATTCAAAACCGACTGACGCAAATTGAGAACTCTTTAGTTTCTGGTTTGGCTGCGGCTAATAAAGCCTTTATCTATGGTCTTCTTCTCATTTCAATTTTAGGCATTACTTTAAGTTCTGTATTTGCTGTCTGGTTTGTTCGTTCTCGTAGAGAGCAACAGGAATACACGGCTTTATTGGAAGATGTGAATAATTTGGTACGGCAGAAAAATCAGTTATTGTTAGTTGCCAATGAACGTAGTCAAAATTATTTAGATGTCGCAGCTGTGATTATTTTGGTGTTAGATATTGATGGTAATATCAACATGATCAATCAAATGGGTTGTCAGGTCTTAGGGTATGACGAAGCTGATTTAATTGGTCAAAACTGGTTTGATTTATGTGTACCTAGTGAATCAAATGAAGCTTTGAAAGAGTTATACGATGGCATTGTTTATCATCGACAACCTGTTTTAGAGCATCTTGAAAGTGAGGTGCTGAATCGATTCGGTAACACATTGATGATCTCTTGGAAAAACGTCTTATTAAAGGATGAACAGGGACAGGTAACCGGCATGATCTCCTCAGGTGAGGATGTCACCGAAATCAAGAAAACGGAAGAGCAGTTAGCATTTTTGGCACACCATGACAACCTAACAGGCCTGCCAAACCGTTCACTGTTAAATGCTCGTTTACAACATGCATTGCAAATCGCTCACCGTCAGCCAACCCTTTTGGCGGTCTGTTTCTTTGATATAGATAACTTTAAAAATATTAATGACAGTTACGGACATGACGTTGGTGATGAGTTATTGATTACGGTTTCCAGACGTATTCAGGATATTATCCGTAAAAATGATACCTTAGCCCGCTTGGGTGGCGATGAATTTGTTTTGGTATTGGAAAACTTGCATGACAAAACGGAGGTGGCGGTTATTATTGAAAAGATTCTGGTTTCATTTAGTCAGCCAATGACCATTGAAGATCATACATTGTCGGTCACGACCAGTATCGGAATCAGTCTCTACCCTCAAGATGGATTAGATGTGAACTCTTTAATTAAGTTTGCGGACACAGCAATGTATCAAGCAAAAGGTGATGGTAAGAACACTTATGCATTCTATGCTGAGCATATGACTGAAGAGTTGATGCAGCGTGTTTATATTCAGAATGATTTAAAAGAGGCGTTAGCTGAGCATCAATTTGAAGTCTTTTATCAACCTCAAGTCGATTTAATTACCAACAAGACAATCGGGTTAGAAGCTTTGGTTCGCTGGAATCACCCTGAAAAAGGTTTGGTGATGCCGAATGAATTTATTCAGTTTGCAGAAGAGTCTAATTCAATTCAAGAGATAGGCTATCGAGTACTGAAGCAGGCCTGTTTAGATATTAAAGAGCTGCATGATGAAAAGTTATTTGATGGTTATGTTGCGGTAAATGTATCGGCGATTCAACTAAAAGATCATAACTTTATTTCGACACTGGTTGATCTAATTGAAGAGACGGGCATACAACCAGAGTGGCTTGAGTTGGAACTGACGGAATCTGTAGTAATGAACGAAACTAAGGAAGGCATCGCCATGCTTAGTTCTTTAAGTAAGTTAGGCGTTAAGATTGCGATTGATGACTTTGGTACGGGTTACTCTTCATTAAGTTATTTGAGCGAATTGCCTTTTGACAAACTTAAAATCGATATGTCATTTATTAAAAATGTATTAAGTGACGAAAAAGCTCGTACTGTGGCTGAAGCCATTATTCAACTCTCTAATAGTATGAATATGACTACCCTTGCAGAGGGGATTGAACAAAGTGAGCAAAAAGAGTATTTGAAAGTTTGTAAATGTGAACAAGGACAAGGGTTTTTGTTTAGTAAACCCAAGCCACTACGTAAATTAAAACGTTGGCTTAAAAAGGCGGCTTAATACATAAGGTTGTATCCGCCAAAGTGTCGCTTTTTCAAAGCCTTTTCTTATCCTATTCTGCCTCTTCCCAGATTACGCTATAATGCGTTAATCTTTTATTTAAAACAGAATACAAATATGTCGAAGAACACCTCTAACAACCCGCTTTTAAATGTTTTAAACCTTCCTGATTTTGAACTGTTTCACGTGAAACATATTGAACCCGCTGTTGACCAATTATTGGCGGACAACCGTGCTGAAATTAATTCTTTAGTTGAGATGTCTGGGACACCGACTTGGTTGAACTTTGTTGAAGCCCTGGAAGTCATTGATAATCGTTTTGAACGAGTTTGGGGGCCAGTAGGTCATTTGGATTCTGTGCAAAACAGTGATGAGTGGCACGCTGCTTATACGTCATGTTTAGAAAAAGTAACCGCTTATTACACTGAAGTAGGTCAGAACAAAGGTCTGTTTGATAAGTTTACAGCTATAGCAAATAGTTCAGAGTATCAAGACTACTCTTTAGCTCAGAAAAAAGTGATCGAAAACGCCTTACGTAACTTTCGCTTATCGGGTATTGATCTGCCAATTGAACAACAAAAACAGTATCAAGATGTTTCTCAGCAGTTATCACAATTAAGCAGCCAGTTTGGAAATAACGTTTTAAAATCTACCCAGGCCTGGTCAAAAAATATTCTAGATAAAACAGAATTATCAGGCTTGCCTGAAAGTGCTCTAGGTTTATTAAAGCAGTTGGCTCAACAAAAAGAGTTAAAAGGTTGGTTAGTGACGTTAGACTTTCCATCTTATTTGGCTGTGATGACACATGCTGATTCTCGTGAATTACGTGCAGAAGTCTATCGTGCTTTTTCTACTCGTTCATCCGATCAAGCAGATAATATTGAGTTTGATAACTCTGAGATTATCGAAAATATCCGTCAGTTACGTCATCAGAAAGCAAACTTATTAGGTTTTGAACAATACGCTGATTACTCTTTGGAAACCAAGATGGCAGAAAGTACCGAGCAGGTTTTAGGTTTCTTACGTGACCTAGTCAAAAAATCAAAACCGCAAGCACAAACCGAGTTGGCGACGTTAAGTGCCTTTGCTAAGGCTGAGTTGGGAATTGATGAGTTACAACCGTCAGACATCGCTTACGCTTCGGAGAAGTTAAAGAATGCGACATTATCACTGTCCCAAGAAAAACTGCGTCCTTATTTTCCTGTTAAAGCGGTGTTAGCAGGCCTGTTCAATATTACTGAAACTCTGTTTGGAATTCGTATTGAAGAGAAACAGAATGTTTCCACGTGGAACAGTGCAGTTCGATTCTTTGAATTAATGGACGCTTCTGGTGAAGTGATTGGTCAGTTCTATTTAGACCTATTTGCTCGTGAAAATAAACGAGGCGGGGCATGGATGGACTCTGCTGTGACTCGATGGAAACATCAGGGTGGAGAGCTTCAAACGCCAGTGGCCTATTTGGTTTGTAACTTTACCCCGCCCGTTGGTGATCAACCTGCCTGTTTAACGCATGATGAAGTCACGACCCTGTTTCATGAATTTGGACACGGTATTCACCACTTAATGACTGAGATGGAACACTTGGATATTTCAGGAATTAGTGGTGTGCCGTGGGACGCGGTTGAGCTGCCATCACAATTTATGGAAAATTTCTGTTGGGAGCGTGCAGGGCTAGATCTGATGTCAGCTCATATTGATACGGCTGAACCTTTACCAGATGAGTTATTTGAAGCCTTAAAAAATAGCCGTGGTTTCCAGTCAGCAATGATGATGGTGCGTCAAATTGAATTTGCGCTTATGGACTTTGAGTTGCATAGTTTTTATTCGTCAGACGAAAAGGAAGATATTCTTGACTTGGCAACCCGTATTCGTGAAGAGGTCGCGGTGGTTAAACCACCCGAATATGCTCGCCAACTTCATAGTTTTAGCCATATCTTTGCAGGCGGTTACGCAGCAGGTTATTTTAGTTATAAGTGGGCGGAAGTGTTATCAGCGGATGCGTTTGGACTGTTTGAAGAAATGGGGATTTTGAATGCAGAGACGGGTGCTAAGTTTAAAAATACAATTTTAGCCGCAGGCGGGTCAATTGATCCAATGGTCTTGTTTAAAAGCTTTAGAGGTCGTGAACCAGAAATTGAAGCTCTGTTACGCCATAGTGGTATTGCAGCATAGCTTATAGTTTAGAAGGTCTAGGTAGTAAAAAAGCCCTTACTAAAAAGTAAGGGCAAGGGTTGATGATGGAGTACCAACCAATAACTTGAACAGTTAAAAGAGTGTTATTATTTTTTTAAAAGACCATCATTAGTTGTGCAGATAGTCGATCATCTACAGTTTCTAAGACAGCATGTGCCGGTGAAGCGGAAGCAGCATCGGGCGCTTCTGTATCACGAATTTCATAGTTAAAGCGTACAGATGTTTTCTTATTAAAGAAGTACTGAGCCCCTAAAGTTGTTGTGGTGAATACACGATATTTATCTGCGTTGGTACCCGATGCAGCATCTGTTTCAGTTGCACTATTGAGTACATCATATCGTGCATTTAGTTCAATATTCGGTTTCACTCGATAGCCCAAATCAATTTGATAAGCATCGGCTTTTTGGTCGGTAAATACGGTTAGAGGGTTTCCGGCTACGGCACCTGCTGGTCCACCAAAAATCATTCCGTCAGCCGTAAAGTATTCTGCTGCTACTCGGTATTTACCATCATAATAGGTCATCCCTAACCCAGCTCTATCTCGATTGTACTCATCCTCTCCATAGGTACGTTTACCACTTTGTGACCAAGCATAAAACTTCATGCTTTTTGTTCTTGGCCCTGTTGAGCCATCAAATGCCTTTTCGGTAGAGGCATATAAATAAAGGTCTTTATTGGTATCATTATCAGTAAAGGCTAAACCATTACCGTTACCGTACATAATGGCGTAACTGTGCTCCCAGTCACCTTGTTTAAAGCTATCAAACACCTGGATACCTGTATCACGTACGGCAAAGGCAGGATCGGTTCTTACTCCATCTGTATTGATTTTTCTTTCAATTAATAGTCGGTCTGTACCATTGGTAAAATTCACATAGTTAAAAACGGGGATTCCTTTAAAGGACTCTTCGGAACCTGGCGTTTTAAATAAACCAACACGTACTCGAGCACCAGGCATATGATTTAAAGTAATACTAGCATCGGTCAACTGACCTTGTGAACCTGATCCACCGGTGGTGATTCCATTATTACCCAGCTCAGACATTAAGAAATAATTCACTTTATTGTCTAATGGAAAGTTTGCACCTCGAACCCCAATTCTGGCACGTTTGACATTAAACCCACTGGCTGTACTTAATTGTGGCTGCATTTGATTGAAAGCGGCATTACTACCATTTGGTAGCTTTGTATCATCAGTTGACTGGTAGTCAATTTGTGCAAATCCCCAGACTTTAGCTCTTGGTGCTTGGTGATCCTTTTCAGTCCCTTGAAGCATTAGCCAGTTTGCTGCTTGAACTGATTGGGCACTTAAAGCCCCCGTTAAAGCGAATAATAGTGCACTTCTTTTGAATATAGCCTTGTTGTTTAACATAAGTATCCTCTTCTCATTTTTTATGAGTTTATATGGCTTTTATTTATTATTATTTTGGGGTTATTAAGGTCGGATATAGGTAAATCCTTGACCCTGTAAGTGAGCAAGTTCAGCGACACCACTTGGTACGATATCGGATGTGGTTGCATCGTATAGGTCTTGTTCTAAATTGACCTTTCTACCTTTTAGGGTATTCGCACAAACCTTAAAATTGACACCTTGTAGTTTTAAACGATCTACACGCTGGGTAATTTTATCGACAGCATTGGCGGACTTAAATTTAGGTACATTTTTTAGAGCTTCTGGTTTAAGTAGTAGCGATAAACCATTTCCATGTAGTACCACTCGAATATCCATGTTTTCTGCACCCACGGCATTAATGTGATTCTGGATATTTCTTAAGGCGCCAAATTGCTTTTTAGGGTTGTCATAATTGATGTGATAAACCACATTTTGTTTTCCATAGCGAGCGTTGTCTTCGGTAGCTAAAACGGAAGCAGGTAAAGCTGCCATCAAAATGAGTAAAAAGAATGTAAAGTATTGTTGAATTATTTTCATACTGACCTCTTGAGTTCTTGGTGTATCGTTTTAAGGTTAAGGTTTCATTACTTGCCAGCCAGCGCTATTTAATTGCAAAATTCGTCCTGCTCCTGCTGGAACTGTGTCAATCCCTTCCATTGTTTTAGGGTTTTCTCCTAAATTTTTTGCAAAGTTTTTCAGGGTATTAGCGCAGGCACTAAAACGTACTCCGCTAGCAATTAAAGATTGGATACGCGTCTCATTGACATTGTCTTCCAGCATGAGTCGAACCCCAGGACCAAAGCCAACCACTTCGATATCCAGGTTTTCTGCACCGTAATATTTTTGTAGATTTCCAGCCACATTGAGTATTAAGGTCTGCATAAAAGGGTCACGATCACTGATTTGCAATACCACTTTATTGGTTGCAAAGGTATCAGGCAGAGGCGCTTCTTTTTGCGCTGAAAAAGCAGAAAAAGAGATGGTACAACTCAGAAGAAAGCCTATTAGTTGATAGCATGTTTTATTGAGCATGTTGTTTTATCCTTGAGTAATCAAAATTGAGCGCGCTTAAAGGTAAAACGAATTAGCGAGCTGTTTTATTCCATTTATTTGAAATAGAAATTTCTATTGGGTTAATAGGATTATCTATTTCGCAAATGGCTAATATTTATAAAAAATAATTTAGTTGCAA
>JAYENR010000183.1:0-8424 GCA_034722175.1 Pseudomonadota bacterium
ACCAAACTGTTGGCTGCAAAGTGCATGACACCATCAAATTGATGCTCACGGAAGAGGGTTTCAAGCAGGTTGATATCGGCTAAGTCGCCAATAACCAACTTACCATACTTCACCATCTCTCTAAAACCTGTGCTTAGGTTGTCTAAAACAATCACGTCGTGACCTGCTTTTGAAAGCATTTTAACCATGTGAGAACCGATATAGCCCGCTCCACCAACTACTAAGATCTTTTTCATTTGTTTGTTCCGTTTAAACTGTTTTTGATGGGAATAATCATAACGGAATATAGGTATGTTTACGAACTCCTTTTGAAGATAATTCACATAACCTGTGTGGTAAACTATTTTGACTATTTTTTGCGAGATTTAGGTTGATGAAACAGTATTTAGAATTACTTAATCATATTATTGAAAGCGGTACCGATAAAGGCGATCGCACTGGGACGGGAACGCGTTCGGTGTTTGGTTATCAGATGCGTTTTGATTTGCAGGAAGGTTTTCCTCTTGTCACGACTAAAAAACTGCATCTTCGTTCGATTGTGCATGAGTTGTTATGGTTTTTGAAAGGCGATACCAATATCCAATACCTCAAAGACAATGGCGTACGTATCTGGGATGAGTGGGCGACTGAGGATGGTGATTTGGGACCACTTTACGGTAAGCAGTGGGTGGCCTGGGAGAAACCGAATGGTGAAACTATTAATCAGATTGCTGAAGTAGTTGAGACACTTAAGAACAATCCTAATAGTCGCCGTATGATTGTGTCTGCTTGGAATCCTGCTGATTTGCCTGATGAATCAGTTAGCCCGCAAGAGAATGTTAAGCAAGGGCGCATGGCTTTGGCAACATGCCACGCGTTTTTTCAATTTTATGTTGCTAATGGTAAGTTATCTTGCCAGCTGTATCAACGTTCGGCCGACACCTTTTTAGGTGTACCCTTCAATATTGCTTCTTATGCGCTGTTGGTGCATATGATCGCCCAACAAACTGATTTAGAGGTTGGGGATTTTGTTTGGACTGGCGGTGATGTGCATCTGTATAACAATACGATGGAGCAAGCCAAAACTCAATTACAGCGTGAACCTTTTCCTTTGCCTAAACTTGTAATCAAGCGTAAGCCAGAAAGTATCTTTGATTATCAGTTTGATGATTTTGAAATTGTTGATTATGAATCACATCCGCATATTAAGGCAAAGGTTTCAGTATGAGAATTGCCATGATTGCCGCTATGGCCAAAAACAATGTCATTGGCAGAGATAATGACATGCCTTGGCATTTGCCGGACGATTTGAAGTTTTTTAAATCAAAAACCGTAGGTAAACCCGTGATTATGGGGCGTAAAACCTTTGAATCGATCGGTTCTCGCCCTTTGCCAAATCGTCCGAATATTGTGATTAGTCGTAATCCAAATCTAGTACTTGAGGGCGTTCAGGTTTTTACTTCGGTAGAAGCAGCCTTAGATACGCTGCGAGACTATGAAGAAGTGATTATTATGGGGGGCGGTCAGCTCTATGCTCAAATGCTGCCTAGAGCGGATCGTTTGTATGTGACGATGATTGATGCAGAAATCGAAGGTGATACTTTCTTTCCAAACTGGCAAGAGTTGGCATGGAAAACGCTTGAGAAAACGCGACATGAGACGGACGAACGTCATGCCTATGCCTTTGACTTTATAACCTTAGACAGGGTGTAGCCCAAAAAGAATTAATCATGATGGTCGTCTGTGTTCTATAGAATTCAGTAATAGGTCTTTAACAGGCCTGTTCATAAAAAGATGAAGAGCGCGCAGAGGCGGAACATGACTATTAAAAATCGAATGATATTAGGGATTGCAGGAGCAATCTTTTTTCTTTTTATCAGTAATCTGGTTACCCAGTTTCTAATCAATGAAACCAACCGAACCATTCATCAAATCATCAACGTTAACGGCGTCAAGTTATCCCTTCTCAATGAGTTAAAAAGCGTCTCTGATGAGCGTGCGGTGATGCAACGCAATTTAGTGTTAGTGACCGAACCTGAGCAAATCCAAGCCATAAAAAAACAGCTTGATGCCAATGCTAAGCAAATCTTTAATATCTTTGAAACCTTTAATCAGATGGAACTTGCTCCAAAAGAAGCTGAATTGTATGAGTCTTTAAAAGAGAATGTGGCCAGTGCCAATGCTGTTTTTGGCAGTTTTATGCTTGCCGTGGATGAGGAATTTGTGGAAGAGGCGGTTGATATTTTGATTAATGATTTTCAAGAGAAATATACCGGCTTTACCCAAATTGTTAAGCAGTGGCGTGATTATGAGATTCAGGCTAATGAGGTTGCCGTTACGACTTTGCACGAGCAAGAATATTTTGCAGAGATTATCATTTGGTCATGGTTGGCTATCAGTGTGGTTCTTTTCTCTTTAATGGGGTGGATAGTGGCTAGAAGCTTCTTAAAGCCGATTAATGCCATGGTCGACACCGTTGTTCAAATCGTGCAAACTGGGGACTTGAGTCATCGTGTGCCAGTGGAGGGTAAAGATGAATTGGCTCATGTTTCTACTGAAATGAATCGGATGTTTGATCGAATGAATCGCGCGATCAGTGATGTGGTTGATGTGATGTCTAATGTGTCTAAAGGGCGGTTTGATCAGCGCGTTGAAGTGGGTAAAAGTGGACAGTTTTTACAGCTTAAAGACGGGGTGAACCAGTCTTTAGATCAGATAACTTCAATTGTCGGGATCTTACAAAGCACGGCTTCTAATTTCCGTTCAGGTAAGTTGGAGGTCGCTAAAAATGAACAGGTTGAATTGCAGGGTGCTTTCTCTGACATGCTGTACGATTTAGACCGAGCGGCCATTCAGATGAAGCAGACGGTCTCTTCTATTTCAGAAACTTTAAAATCACTATCGTTTGGTGATTTTTCGGTACGTTCAGATGTCGAAGCACGTGGTGATTTTATTCCTTTAAAAGACTCTATTAACCAGACCTTAGAAGATCTAGAGAAGTTTGTTGAAGAGGTGGCCTGTGTACAATCAAAAATCAGTGAAGGAGATTTAACTGATAAAGTCCACGGAATGTATAAAGGTAAAATGGCGGTGCTGAAAGATTCTATTAATAGCTCGGTTGCAAATACATCGGTTATGGTTGGAAAAGTGGGAGCGGTAGCAGGTTTTGTGGCTGATGGGGCAGAAGAGATAGCACGCGGTAATGAGAGCATCTCAGAACGCATTCAACAGCAAGCAGCGGCTTTAGAGGAGACCTCTTCAACCATGGAGGAGATGACTTCAACGGTTCGCCAAAACGCGGATAATGCTCAACAAGCGAACCAAATGGCACAACAAGCACGAGATCAACTCTCCAGCGGACTTCAAACTATGGATGAAGCGAAAAGCTCTATGCAGCAGATGTCAGAAGCCAGTCAGAAAATTAACGATATTATTTCGATCATTGACGGTATTGCATTCCAAACTAATTTGCTGGCTTTGAATGCGGCGGTAGAAGCGGCACGAGCTGGTGAGCATGGGCGTGGGTTTGCCGTGGTGGCAGGAGAGGTTCGTAACCTAGCTGGTAAGTCAGCAGAAGCAGCAGGTGAAATTAAGTCTCTCATTGAAAATAGTGTAAAAATCAGTGAAACCAGTGGTCGTTATGTTCAGCAAACTGGCGATGTTATGAGTTCTATGAATGAAACCATGCAAACAGTCAGTCAAATGGTGTCTGAAATCAGTGAGGCTAGTTCAGAGCAGGCTAAGGGGATTGAACAGATCAATCATACTGTAAATAGCATGGATAAAATGACGCAAGAAAATGCAGAAGTGGTCCAAGGCGCTGCGGAAAGCAGTGAAGAGTTGTTGACCGATGCAGAATTGCTAACCAATGAGGTGTCAAGTTTTACCATTGAAGATGTCACAAGTCGTCGAATGAAGAAACTGATACGTTCTCAACAAGGTTCTCAGTTTGAAAAAATGATTGAAGCCCACACTGCTTGGAAGGCAAAAATTAGAGCGTTTGTTGAAGGGGTGGATATTGGTGTCACTTATGAAGCTGCCACCGATCATACCGCTTGTGTACTGGGTAAATGGTATTATGGCGACGGTCAACAGTATATGCATCTGCATTTAATGGGAAGTCTTGGGGATGAGCACATGGAAATGCATCAGGCGATTAAGCGAGTCATGGATGCGAAAGCAATTGAAGATTGCGAGGGAGTGGCAAAAGGTTTGGAAATCGTCGATAAACAGAGTGAAAAAGTTGTCAATATTCTGTATCAGATGATTGATGAGATTTGACTTAATCCGAGTTTGAAATGAAACCCAGCAGGCCTGTTGGGTTTATTTTAAGCCTCAAATAAAAGGAGCTGTTTTGATATTAACAGGCCTTTAATTTGGGGCTTTTTTCATAAGTAATAAACTAAATAGTAACGTGGCAACCAATACGATAGCAGGGCCAGCAGGTATGTCCCAGTTTAGTGAGGTCAACAAGCCAAGTATAACGGACAAGGCACCGAGTATAATGCTGTAACCAAGCATGGCTTCAGGTGTTTTAGAGAGTCTACGTGCCGCGGCTGCGGGAATAATTAATAGCGAAGTCACCAGTAGCACGCCTACTATTTTCATGGAAAGAGCGATCATTAATGCCAATAGCATCACATACATCAGCTGTACTTGTTTTACTTTAGTGCCTTCCACTTGTGCCAGTTGAGGGTTTAAAGTGATATTGAGCAGGTTATTCCAGTGTTTTAGGTAAAAGAGTAGCGTTAGCAATCCAACCAAAGAAACCAATAGTAGGTCGGTGGTGGTGATGCTTAAAATGTCGCCAAAAAGATAGCCCATGATGTCGATCTGTACGGAGTCTTGCAAGCTTAGTAGAGCCAAACCTAACGCCAGACTGCTGTGTGCTAAAATTCCTAATAGGGTGTCTGAAGACAGATCTGATTTACGAGAAAGTAGATGGATAGCAACGGCAATTGCTAAGGAAAATAGAATCACACTCAAGGTAAGGTCAAGTTGAAAGAACAGTCCTAAGCTCACACCCAATAAAGCGGAGTGAGCCAAGGTCGCACCAAAATAGGATTGTCGTTGCCATACCATAAATACCCCAAGCGGCGCGGCGATAATTGCAATGCCTAACCCGCCAAGCAAGGCCAATAACATAAAGTCAGCTAACCAATCCATTAATGTGGCTCCTTGTGATTTGATGGGTGAACATGGTTATGAAAGCCGTGGGTGAGTTCACAGTTATGGTCATCATGGTGATGTTCATACAGAGCCAGTTCCTCAGCACTATCACCAAAGATTGAGATAAATTCAGGGGTTTTACTGACGGTTTGTGGTGTGCCTGAACAGCAAACGTGCTGATTTAAGCATAAGACGCGGTTGGTGCTTTTCATTACGATATGCAAGTCATGACTCACCATTAAAATCCCTAGATTGTACTGCTCCCTAAGTTCATTGATATAGTGATAGAGTTCGGTCTGCCCTTGCAAGTCAACACCTTGAACCGGTTCATCTAATACTAAAAGCTCTGGTTCACGCATTAAGGCCCTTGCTAATAAGATGCGTTGCATCTCGCCACCCGAGACATTTTGAATAGGTTGTTCTAGCAACTGACCGATATTGAGTTCTTCAATAAATTTAGAGGGGGCTGTGGTATCATTTGTGCTGAAATTTAATAGCCTTTTCCAAAGTGGAATCGGGTTGGATAATCCAAGTTCTAGAAAGTGTTTGACGGTCATCGGTAGAGTCGGATCAATTTGAATTTTTTGTGGCATAAAGCCAATTTTCAAATTGGGTTTTTGCTGAACGGTACCTGATGTCGGCTTGAAAAGCTGGAGTAGAATCTTCAATAAAGTTGATTTTCCAGCACCATTTGGACCAATTAAGGTGACGATTTCACCCGGATGAACCTCGATAGAGACGTCTCGTAATACCTCGTTTTGGGCAAAGGTTTGACAGATGTGTTCGGCTTTAATGAGTGCGGACATGGGATAGACCAAAATTAGAATGACCCATATTTTATAGTGAATTAATAAGGTTGCGTAATTTAATACGCATTAAACTCAAATCATGATCAAACATTTTACTAAATTAATTGGTTTACTGGCCTTGTTGTGGGGAAGTCAAACGCAAGCCCTTCAAGTTACGGTGAGTACACCACCGCTCGCGGGTTTGATTAAGCCACTGCTTGCCGAAGACGATCAATTAACGGTTCTATTGCAAGCCGGCGCCTCTCCGCACGGTTTTCAGTTAAAGCCCTCACATCTGCGTAATATTCAAAACAGTGATGTCATTTTTTCAATTGGTACCCCGGTTGACGGTTGGTTAAATAAAACCTTATCGAAAATTGATAAACCGGTTTTAAAGATGAGTGAGTTATCCGGTTTATATACCTTGCCGTTAAGAAAAGGTGGATTATGGAAAATATCCAATCAAGATTCCGAACACGCACACGATGACCACAACCATAAACCTGCCAAGTGGCATTACGATGGGCATATTTGGTTGTCGCCTAAGAATGCCCGTCTATTTGTTGAGCAGGCGGCCGAGTTAATTAAACAACTGGATGCAGTTAATGCTGAACAAGTCGAATTAAGAAAGCAGGCCTGGTTAGTCAAGTTGATCGAAACTGAGCAGCAATTAACTCAACAATTGCTTCCGGTTAAAGATCGCCCGTTTGTGGTGCTGCATGACGCTTACCAGTATTTTGAACAACATTTTCAACTAAATGGGGTCGGTTCGATTCGTTTGAATCCAGAAATCGCGCCAAGTTTAAAGCGCGTTCAGGCACTACGAGAGAGTATTAAGGCCAGCCAAGTCAGCTGTATTTTTAAAGAGCCGCAATTTCCAGAAAAACGCGTGTTGGCGGTGGTGCGCGGTTTAGATATTCAAATTGGTAGTCTCGATCCAATGGGCAGTTTTAGTTCAGCCCAAGATTCCGTTTTGGCAAAAGAGGGCTATTTGGCTTATGACATGCTGCTGAAAAATATTGCCAACGCCATGTCCGATTGTTTAGCAGAAAAGGCTAAATAATAATGTCGTTTCAACAGCAGAAAATCCTGTTAACAGGCCTGCCCGGTTCTGGAAAACATCGAATTAAACAGCTGTTACAGTCTCAGTTTGATTTAACTGAGGAGACGGTGTTTGTGGATTCCGATCAAAACACCGATTTTAATTTTGAACAGGCCTGGTGTGTGATTGATGTGCGTTCGGTTTTAAATCCTGAGCAAGATACGTTGGCAGAGTCACACTTAAAGTGTCTGTTAAGCAAAGTAAATGGCGTGGTCTTTAATTTTATGGAAGCCGCAGATTTAGATACACAGTCCTTTTGGAATAAATGGGTGCGCCAGCAATCGGCTAAGTTGCCGATTGTGCGTGTATTAAATCAGCGTTTTCCAACCACTTGGCAAGGGTTTGAGCTTAATAAACAGATCAGGCCTGCTCAGTTTCAAAAAGCCGATTTTCAATTGAAGCAGCTGCAAACCCATGAGTTTAAGGTTAATACGGTGTATTTAGATCACCTGCTAATGGGGTTAGATAACTCTAAACAAAACCTAGGTATGCAAATTTTACGTGTTCAAGCGGTGATTGATACGTTTGAATATGAAAACTTGGTCGCGGTAGAGGGTACACCACATCGTTGGGATACCTATGCTGCTGATTCAAATCAACAGTCAGGTTGGGTTAAAATTCAAGGTATCGATTTAGATCAGGCCTGGTTACAAGAGATTATTCAAGCCAGCCTGTTACGCCCTTAACTCCCAGCTCTCGCTCTTATTCAGTCATCAAGGTTAATGCCGTTTTATTTACGATATATAATTCATTAATGACCCCTGCGGTGGACTTTTATATAATAACCAACTAAAATAGTATGAATTAAGATTAAGCGAAGAAACTCAATGTCAGAAGCACAACTCACTCAGTACGAAGATATTAATGACTTACTGAGTAAAAATACCGGTTATAAGGAAGGCTTTGTTACCACAACCGCCGTAGAAACCTTCGAGAAAGGTCTAAACGAAGAGGTGGTTCGAGCAATCTCAGCAAAAAAAAATGAGCCAGAATGGATGCTGGATTTTCGTCTAAAAGCGTTTGCCTACTGGAAAGAGCAGGAAGAGCCGCATTGGGCGAAAATGGAGTACACACCATTAGACTATCAAGATTACAGTTATTACTCAGCGCCAGAGTGTGGGTCTTGTGCGGGTGAATGCAGTACAGACGAATCTGCTGAAGAGGAGATTGATCCTGAAGTTGCCAAAGCATTTGCTGCACTTGGGGTGCCGCTGACGGGGGACGACTCTAATGTTGCGGTTGATGCAATTTTTGATTCAATCTCGGTTTCGACTACGAAGCGTGAAGAGTTAGAAAAAATCGGTGTGATCTTCTGCTCTTTTTCAGAAGCAGTTCAAGACTATCCAGAGTTAGTGAAAAAATACATTGGTTCTGTGGTGCCTTATC
>JAYENR010000184.1:0-38081 GCA_034722175.1 Pseudomonadota bacterium
AGACAATTCAGAGCGCATTCCCAATCTAAATCCCGAAGAAATCCAAGCCTTCGAAAAAGCCTTAGGCTTGCCATTTTCAGCCGAAAACCCAGAAAAAAACTTCGTGCCTTCGTGTCTTCGTGGTTCAAACAATTCAACCGATAATAAGCCACAAGCATTCACCCCCATCGACATTCTAGATTATATCTATGCGGTACTGCACAGCCCAAGCTATCGAGAAACCTATAAAGAGTTTTTAAAAACCGATTTTCCACGTGTGCCTTATCCCAACCTCGATACCTTTTGGCAACTGGTTAAGTTAGGCGACGAGATTCGGTTATTGCACCTAATGGAATCACCCGCTTTAGACAACACCATTACGCCTTACCCCATCGCAGGTGATAATATCGTCAGCCGTAAAATCACCAAAACCAGCCCAGGCTACGAGGCCATTTCTGAAACCCACGGCAAAGTATGGATTAACGACGACCAATACTTTGACCAAGTGCCTTTAAAAGCCTGGGAATTCTACATAGGCGGCTACCAACCCGCACAAAAATGGCTAAAAGACCGAAAGGAACGTGAACTCAGTTTTGACGACATCATGCACTATCAAAAAATCATCGTCGCCCTAGTAGAAACCGATAGACTAATGAAAGAAATCGATACTATTTTGTATCCGCAGGCATCAAACAATGAATGACTTAACCTCTAAAAACCGTTCTGATAACCAAGAAACGGCTCCACAAAGCGAGTTTTTGCTTTATCAAACCGAAGAGGGACGAATTCGCATTGAAACGCGAATGCTTGACGAAACGGTTTGGCTTACTCAAGACCAAATGGCCTCACTTTTTGGTAAAGCTAAATCGACCATTAATGAACACATTAAGAATGTTTTTAAAGAAGGTGAGTTGATTGAAGCGGATGTGATGAGAAAATTCGGAAATTCCGAATTTTCTACTAAACCCACAAATTTTTATAATTTAGATGGGTAGAGAGCTTTTACAGAATGCTGGCAAAATTAGCCGCCAAGTTGCGCTAGATAAAGCACACGAAGAGTATGAGAAATTTAATCAGCTACAACTAAATCAAGTAACAGAGGTTGAAAAGCACTTTTTGGAAGCGGAGCAAAAACTAAAAGAACTCAAGTAGAATAAATTGCTTATCGATAAGCGATAAACTATACTTTAATTATGATTCAGTCTTTTAAATGCAAACAGACCAAGGCGCTTTTTAATGGTAAACACCCCAAAGCGTTTGCTAGCTTTGAAAGAGCGGCGGCTCGTAAACTGTTAATATTAGATGCCGCTTGTGAAATTGAAGATTTAAGGTCACCGCCTGGCAATCGTCTCGAAGCATTAAAAGGCAAACGGTCAGGCCAATACAGTATTCGTATTAACAATCAGTGGCGACTCTGTTTTGAGTTTAAAAATGGTCAAGCTCATGCGGTTGAAATTGTGGACTATCACTAACAATACAGCACATTAATAACAGAAATTAGGAGGCAAATATGAGTAGCAAACACCTTGAGGCTGGTATCAATAAATTGCCTGCCATTCATCCCGGTGAGATTTTACAAGAAGAGTTTCTTGAACCTATGGGGTTAAGCCGTAACGCCTTGGCTAAAGCGATTGGGGTAACGCCAGCACGCATTAATGAAATAGCGAATCAGAAACGTGGCATTACCGCCGATACCGCCATTAAACTGGGCAAATATTTTAATACCAGTGCCCGTTTTTGGCTTAACCTACAAGTCGATTACGATTTAAAACAAGCATTAATGCGTGTGGCCTAACACTTAAGAGCACCCAATTTTTAAAACTAAAATTAGTAAAAAAAGTAAAACCAAAAAGGGGCGAAGGCTTTAGCCTTCTTTAAACAGAAACCCTTGCAACCAGCAGGCTAAAGCCTGCGCCCCGAGGTTTATGTTTTAATATTTGTTAACAAGTTGGGTTATAAGAAGAGACCAATATGCGAAAAAGCTTAGTGCATTTTAGTGAATTAGACACTTTTCAATTTGTGACTTTTCGCACGCAAGCGAGCATTGAAGATTATCAACAACGTTTAAACTTACCCTCCAATTTGAGTACATCCCACAAGCAAACTTTAATTGATGATTATTGCGATAAATCCCTTCTCGGTCGTGACTTAAATGATGCGATTTTGGATGAATTGATGCGCATCACCCACGCTTTGGAACCCGATTTTTACCAATTAATAGCCGTTAGCATTATGCCAAACCATGTTCACCTGCTTTTTCAACAAAAGCGACCAACAGCAGAAATTATGCAGAAGCTAAAGGGTAGCAGCGCTTTAATGATTAACAGAGCGTTAGAGCGGCAAGGCCACTTTTGGGAAAAGAGTTATTTTGACAAAGCCATTCGTAATCAAAAACATTTTGAATTGACGTATGAATATATTAAAAACAATGCCATTAAAGCGGGATTAAAGGATGCAGAACAAAGATTTTGGGGCCTTTATGAAACTGAACACAAACCTAAATAACAGATATTGTGGGGCGAAGGCTTTAGCCTTCTCCATACAAACACCGCACAACCTGCAGGCTAAAGCCTGCGCCCCGACTGTTTTTTACTCAACCAATTCAAAACTAAGCTGGCCTTTATCCCCCCTTGCGGATTGTGTTGAGTTTTTATTCGATTAGAACGTGAAGAAATAAGTCCTGAGATTGAATATAATTAGGTTAATTTTGACAAAAAACAGTCTATCTACATGAAACTCATTACTGAAGAACTTCTCATCAACCTTGCCGGGCAAGCTGCTTTTGATCGTGGTAAAAAACTGTTTGAGCAGGGCAAAGTTCTCTCGATTGAACCCTTTAAAAACCATATTTTGGCAACGGTGCAAGGTACACAAGTTTATGGCGTGGACATCACTCATACCGCTCGTTTATTTGAAGGGTCGTGCAACTGCCCTGCATCAGATAACATCGACTTTTGTAAGCATTGTGTCGCGGTAGGTTTGCATATTATGGCCGGTGACAATCCAGAAGCGACAACCAACACCGATAAAAATGTAAAACTAACGGCTAAAGAGAAACAACTGCAAACCATCGTACAGTACTTTACCAGCCTAACCAAACCCATTTTAGAGAAGGCTCTGCTTGAATATATTGAGAACCAACCCGATCTTAGAGGTATGTGGCTTGCTAAAGCGGAAACGGCGTTAGGCTTAATCGATTTTAAAACCTTACGTAAAAAAATGACCGCGGCCATCCCCTATAACCGCAATCTATTTTATTACGACCAAGTTCGCCCCTATTTTGAAAAGGTGAATCAACTTACTGAACAGATTGAAGCCAACCAACTCAGCCTAAGTGAAGAGGAACTCTTTAAACTCGGGGAATACGGGCTACAGCGTTTGGAAAGAGCATTAGAAACGGTTGATGACTCGGGCGGTTTTCGTTTTCCAAGTCTGGGCTATTTTGAAGCCCTCGTCATAGACGGTTTTTTAGAAATTGACTGGAAATCCAAACAAAAAATTGATTGGTTGCTCAACGCCGTTATTCAAAAGGGTGACATTAAACCCGACTACAGCAACCTATTGCTTTCACTCTCTGTTTCTGAGCAAGCCGACTTAATCACACAAGCGGAAACGTTATGGCAAAACCTACCTGAGAAAATTGGCTTTTCATCAGACTATGAACTGGATATTTACAGTCTACAAACACTACTCGTAAAATACGCTGAAACGCAAAAAAACTGGCCTAAAGTCATCGACTATTATGAAAAAACAGACACCAGTTTTAATAGCCAATGTTTGCAACTCAAGCGTGAGATTGACTATGCGCTTTTTTCGCAAGCAGAAACACGCTTAGAAAAACTCAAACAACAAGCCAAATCTAAATACGACCAATCCAGTCTTTATCCGCATGAGGTTGAACTGGCGAAACAACTGAATCAACCGCAAAGACAGAGCCAAGCGCAATGGCAACTTTATCAAGTAACGGGCGATATTAAAGTGCTCGAAACCCTAATTAGTTGGGAAAGTAACACTCAACAAAAAGCCCATTGGTTAAAACAGGCCGAGGAATTTTTTGAAGCTAAACTTGATCCAAAAAAAGGCTATGCATGGAACGACTCGCCGCCCGAATATTTAGTCGACCTGTATCTTTACCAGGATAAAAATGAGCAGGCCTATGACATTATTGCCAACTATGAAACGTCTCGACACGTCTGGAAAAAAATGGCTGACCACCCTAAAACGCCATTCAAATTAACCTGGCACATCTATCGCAGTTTAATCGAAACTGAATTGGATATGACCAATAACAAAGCTTATAAAAAAGCGCTCGAATTAATAAAAGAGGTTGCCAACAAAACCCAACACGCCCTTGACGAGCAGTACCTTAGAAACCAACTGGCTCAACTGCGTACAGACTACCAACGTAAAATCAACTTCACCAAATGGTTAGATGAACTGCTCCCAAAACTTTTTTAAACATTTAAGGAGCAATATTTTGGACGAAGACTATACGTAATACAAAACCATTAACAGGGGCGAAGGCTTCAGCCTTCCCTAAACAATCAACCTCGCAACCAGCAGGCTAAAGCCTGCGCCCCAACGTTTTAGAATGTTAATATTCATTGATAATTTTGGATTATAACGAGCAATAGTTATGCGAAAAAGCTTAGTGCATTTTAGTGAATTGGATTCTTTTCAATTTGTAACTTTTCGAACCCAAGAAAGTATCGAGGATTACCAACAACGTTTAAACTTACCCTCCAATTTGAGCACATCACACAAGCAAAGTCTTATTGATAATTATTGTGATAAATCACTTTTAGGTCGTTACTTAAACAATGAGGTGCTGCATGAATTAATGCACATCTTTCACTCTCTTGAGCCTGATTTTTACAATTTAATCGCGGTCAGCATTATGCCCAATCACGTTCACCTACTTTTTCAGCAAAAGCAGCCAACTGCAAAAATCATGCAAAAGCTTAAAGGCAGCAGTGCTTTAGTTATTAATAAGAAACTCAAACGACAAGGCCATTTTTGGGAAAAATGTTATTTTGATAAAACCATTCGTAATCAAAAGCACTTTGATGTGACTTATCAATACATAAAGAACAATGCCATTAAAGCCGGATTAAAAGATGCTGACCAGAGGTTTTGGGGCATTTACGAAGCAGATTAACTGAAGAAAAAACTTATGGGACGAAGACGGTACGTAATACAAAACCATTAAAAGAGGCGAAGGCGTCAGCATTCCCTAAACAAACAACCTCTCAAACAGCAGACTAAAGACTGCGCCCGAGAGTCTCGACTTAACAAACGTTAGACGCCTCTTGAAATCCTGGGTTCCATGGATGGTCTAAACGAATCAGACCATTATCAACTGGCGGAACAGATATATCATAACTGCACTGTTTCCAAGCATTAAAGCCGCCGGCTAAATTAACCACATTGGTGTAGCCCATTTTTCTCATGGTATCGACCGCTAAAGCCCCGCGACCACCTGACAGACAGAACACCACCCAACCTTGATCTAAGTCGGCCAAGTCACCCATATGACCTTCGTAACACTTGTCACACATTGGCTCTAACATACCGCGCGGCACGTGAACCGCCATTGGAATCGTGCCATCTAAATACTCTGCAGCCTCTCGAACATCGAGAGGTTTGTAGCCCCCGCACTTAAACAGGTCTTGTGCTTCTTTGATTGTCACTTCTTTAATATTTTTTTTGGCCGAAGCCACAATATCTTTTAATCGTAATGGCATTGTTCACCCCCGTAATAGTAATGCTCAAATTTAATGTAGCAAATAGCCTGAGTTTTTAAAAGGGATTAAGATGACAAATAGATGAAAACTAAACGTTTTAATAAACAGAGAACCTATCGCAAACGGATACAGGCCTGTTTAGTTTCCACAAAGATTGAAAAGGGTAAAAACGTCTAGGTTTTGGTGAGTTGATCCAAAATCAATCGTTGACGAGAATCAAACAGACGACGGCTAGCTAAATGCACCGCAATAACCGTACCCATTGCCGTGGAACCTGCCACTAGAAACATCACCATAATTTGATATTTAACCGCCTCGGCAGGGTCGGTGCCTGCCAGAATTTGCCCGGTCATCATCCCCGGCAGTGAGATAATTCCAGCGGCCACTAGCATATTAATCACCGGCATCATCGCAGTATGTAAGCTCTGCTGACGAATAAACAACATCGCTTGCTTGGCCGTTTTACCTAACGCCAGCTGGGCTTCAATCTGTGGTTTAAGCTGAACGGCGTTACGCGTTAAACTATCTAAACCCAAGCCGATTGCGGTCATGCTGTTACCCAATATCATCCCCAACAAGGGAATGGCATATTGAGCTTGATACCAAGGATCCGGTTCAATAATCAACACCAATACGCCGACCAACATAATTAAGGCGGTCAGCGAGATGGAAAACAAGCCAATCCAAATGCTGTAACCACCCTTAAAATTATAGTGTTGGCGTTTGGCGATTTCATAGCCCGCAGCCACCAACATAATCAAGCCAACCAGAACGACCCAAATCCAGTTTTCGGCATAAAACACCCAACTGAGCCACACGCCCATAAACAACAACTGCACAACCATACGGATATTGGCCCAGTAGTATTGTTTCAGGTGGGTAAAGCCGTTTAGCGCAAGGACAATCCCCAATAACACGACCAGACTTGATAAGGTTACTAAGTCGAGATAACTAAGTGTAATCATACGGAAAAAACCTCCGTTTTTCGATAAAGGTCATCAATATTCCAGCGATTTTCAGGTTCGGCTAACCGTTTGGTTTGTGCCTCATCATGGCTGATCCAAATCATCGCAGCAGATTGAGTTTGGCAATACGCTTTCACCAAGCTTTCAACCTTTAATGTCGAGACCTTATCTAAGTTGGCGGTAATTTCATCTAATAGCAAAATAGTTGGCTTGTAAACCAAGCCTCTTAACAGTGCTAAACGCTGTTTTTCTCCGCTAGATAACGCATTAATTGGTTGAGTCAGATGTTTTAAACTTAAACCGATCTGTTGCAGTTCATCTTCGGTTGGCAGGGTTTCAAAGTGTTCTTCAGCGGTTTCTCGCCACCAAGCCGTTTCAGCTGAGAAATACATCACTTGCTGTCGCCAGTTTTCTGGGCAGGTGCTCATTTGTGATTGGCCGTTTAATTGAATCGTGCCTTGATGATCTACCAAGTCAGCCAACGCTTTAAACAAAACCGATTTACCCGTGCCCGACTCACCAAACAACACCACCATTTGCTGGCTTTGCAACTGCAAGCTAATGGCATTTTTCATGCCCTTAGAATGAACCGAATCGGCTTTGAATAAAGTAGACATTAGGCTCTTTTTTCCAATTTAGCGTAAGCCATCACTAACCACTTAGAACCGACCTCATCAAAATTGATATTAACGCTCGCGTGATCGCCCGAACCTTGAATCGATAGCACCATACCCTCACCAAATTTCTGGTGGAAGACTCGATCTCCAATGCTATAACCTGTCTGGTTCGCTTCAGCTAAAGCTTTTTGGGCACTCATATCCAAACTTGATTCAATCGTAGGGTGTACCGAGCCAGACAAACGTACAAAATCGACACACTCTGCCGGAATCTCTTTAATAAAACGAGATGGTGCAGGATAGAACTCTGCGCCATGTAAACGGCGACGATTGGCAAAGGTAATCATGAGCTGTTTTTCAGCACGTGTCACCCCGACATAAGCCAAACGGCGTTCCTCTTCGAGTCGTGATGCCTCTTCTACCGACTTTTGAGATGGAAACAGTCCTTCTTCGACCCCGACCATAAAGACCAGAGGAAACTCCAAACCTTTAGCGGCATGTAAGGTCATCAGTTGCACCGATGACTCCCACTCATCGGCTTGCTGCTCTCCGGCTTCCAGTGCCGCTTGCGCTAAAAACTCTGACAATGGATCGGCAAATTCGGTTACCTCATTTAAGGTGCCATCGCTTTGCTGTGTTTGACTGGCTTGATTCGCCTGCTCTTCGGACTCAACACCCTCAATCGATTCTTGCGGCTTGGCCACTTTGAACTGGCTGGCTGCATTGATGAGTTCGTCAATGTTCTCTAAACGACCTTGACCTTGTTCTGAACTGTCTTTTTCAAAATGCGCCTGCAAACCTGAACGAGAGATCACCTGCATAACTTGATCTTGCAGATCTTGATCAGCGGTACTGTCTCCTAAAGATTCAATCAGCTCCAAAAAGCCTTTTACCGATGTTTTCGCTCGTGCCGTTAAACCTTGCTCCACCGCTTTCTGAGCCGCTTGCCACATTGAGATCTGCTGGTCACGCGCAATCGAACGAATACCATCGGCGGTTTTTTGACCAATACCACGAGGAGGATGGTTATAAGCTCGTTCAAAAGCCGCATCATCATCACGGTTAGCCAACAGACGCAGGTAACTTAAAACATCTTTGATCTCGGCACGATCATAGAAACGCAAACCACCATAAACACGATACGGAATCTGTGCTTGCAATAAAGCCTGCTCCATAATGCGTGACTGGGCATTTGAGCGGTACAAAATCGCCACTTCATTACGTGCCCCACCTTGCTCACACCACGCCTTAATCTGGTTGCAGACGTAATTCGCCTCATCCATCTCATTAAAGGCTTCGTAAACTCGAATCGGCGCACCCTCTTCGCCATCACTCCACAACTGTTTACCCATACGAGTGGTGTTATTAGCAATCAGGGCATTCGCCGCCTTTAAAATAGTACCGGTTGAACGGTAATTCTGCTCTAAACGCACCATCTGTACTTGAGAAAAGTCATCACCAAATTGACGAATGTTTTCGACTTTAGCACCACGCCAACCGTAGATCGACTGGTCGTCATCGCCCACCACAAACAACTTACCTGAGCCACCCGCCAAAACACGCAACCAAGCGTATTGCAAGCTGTTGGTGTCTTGAAACTCGTCCACTAAAATATGTTTATAACGCGCTTGATAATGCGCCAGCACTTGTGGATTCTTTAACCACAACTCATGGGCACGTAACAATAGCTCGGCAAAATCCACCAGGCCTGATCGCTGACACTGCTCTTCGTAAGCCGCATAGATTTGAACCATCTGTGCAACAAAGGGGTTATGACCAGGATCAATATGCTGCGGTCGTTTACCCTCCTCTTTCTCACCATTAATAAAGGCTTGAACTTGACGATGTGGCCATTGCGCCTCGTCCAATTCCATGCCTTTTAAAAGACGTTTAATGACGCGTTTCTGGTCATCAGAATCCAAAATCTGGAAGTTTTGTGGTAGACCAACCTCTTGATAGTGCTGACGTAACAGACGATAGGCAATACCATGAAAGGTTCCCATGGTTAAACCATTTGATTTCTGACCAATCAACGCTTCAATACGACCACGCATCTCATTTGAGGCTTTATTAGTAAAGGTAACCGCCATAATATTATAAGAGGACAAGCCAATCACCTCGGTTAACCAGGCAATACGGTGCACCAATACCCGAGTTTTACCACTGCCGGCTCCGGCTAAAATCAGAGCGTGTTGATCGTCCACCGCCACGGCTTGGCGTTGCGCATCATTTAAGTCATTTAATATATAAGAGATATCCATCGTGTTCTTTGTGCATTCCAGCAACCTAAGCCGCGTTTAAAAATAGAAGATTGAACAGGCCTGTTCGATATTTATAAAGGCGAGTTATTTGCTTTATTATTCATGTCTAAATTGGCTCATATCCTACGCTAATTTGAACAAATTGTGGCAAGCAAAACGCTCTAACTTTAACAACTTATGCAATTCCACATAAAAAACATTCGTTATTTTCCTGTATAAGCTTGCATAATCAAAACGGTTAATGTAATAATTAGAAAAATTCTAACAAATTCATACTAAAAAATTGGTTACTCAACCGTTTATATAAAAAATTAAAAACCGAGTGATCAGTTGTCAATAAAGATAAATTTCCATACGAATCTATTTTGACCTTTCGGAGTTGTTCCACAATTCTGTATGTGTCAGGCTATTCGTATAGAAAAAACTAATTAGGAGTTAAATACATGATTTCAACAAGTGATGCGAATTTCGAAGCTGAAGTATTAAAATCAGATGTGCCAGTTCTTGTAGACTTTTGGGCTGAGTGGTGTGGACCTTGCAAAATGATTGCTCCAATCCTAGACGACATCTGTAACGAATACGCAGGCAAAGTTAAAGTTGCTAAATTAAACATTGACGAGAACCCTGCGACGCCACCTAAATACGGTGTACGTGGTATTCCTACTCTAATGTTATTCAAAAACGGTGAAGTAGATGCAACTCAAGTAGGTGCATTATCTAAATCACAACTTACTGAATTCCTAGACGGAAACCTTTAAGTTTGTCTGTGGGCTATCTTGATGTGATCAAGATAGCCACATTTAATATGATTCAATCCTTTCCGTTCACTCTCTTTCCATTTTTTGATTCAGCTCTGTTGACTCAATATCAAGAACATTCAAAAGTACTATGAACTTACCCGATTTAAAACAACAATCAGTCGCGTCTTTATTAGACCTAGCCGCCAGCATGAACTTGGACAATAACCTTGCCCGTTTACGTAAGCAGGATATTATCTTTGCGATCTTAAAAGGTCACGCTAAAAAAGGTGAAGATATTTATGGCCAAGGTGTATTAGAGGTCCTACCTGATGGGTTTGGTTTTTTAAGAACAGCTGAAGGTTCTTACCTTGCAGGTCCTGATGATCTTTATGTCTCTCCAAGCCAAATCCGTCGTTTCGGTTTGCGTAAAGGGGACACCATCCAAGGTAAAATTCGTCCACCAAAAGAGGGCGAGCGTTATTTTGCATTATTAAAAGTAGAAGCGATCAACTTTGAAGATCCAGACGTTGCACGTAGAAAGATTGCGTTTGAAAACTTAACGCCTCTACACGCACAAGACCGCTTGAAAATGGAAGTAGGTAACGGCAGTACTGAAGACATTACACCGCGTATTATCGATATCGCCGCACCGTTCGGGATGGGACAACGTGGATTGATTGTCGCGCCACCTAAATCAGGTAAAACGGTTATCCTGCAACAGATGGCACAATCGATTGCTGAAAACTACCCAGATGCGCACCTGATCGTACTTCTAATTGATGAACGTCCTGAAGAAGTAACGGAAATGCAGCGCACAGTTAAAGGTGAAGTTATTTCATCAACCTTTGATGAACCTGCCACTCGTCACGTACAAGTGGCTGAGATGGTAATTGAAAAAGCTAAACGTTTAACGGAACATAAAACCGACGTTATTATCCTGCTAGATTCAATTACTCGTTTAGCGCGTGCTTACAACACGGTTGTCCCATCATCTGGTAAGATCCTTACTGGTGGTGTGGATGCGAACGCTTTACACCGTCCTAAACGTTTCTTTGGTGCGGCACGTAACATCGAAGAAGGTGGTTCTTTAACGATCATTGCGACTGCGTTGGTAGATACAGGTTCTAAAATGGATGAGGTTATCTTTGAAGAGTTCAAAGGAACCGGTAACATGGAACTTCACTTGTCGCGTAACATCGCTGAAAAACGCATCTTCCCTGCGATTAACCTAGAGAAGTCTGGAACACGTAAAGAAGAGTTACTGACCACCAAAGATGAATTACAGAATATTTGGATTCTTCGTCGTTTCTTACAGACATTGAATGAAGTTGACGCGATTGAAACCTTGATTGATCAGATGAAAGTTTCGAAGACTAATGAGCAGTTGTTCCAAGCGATGAAACGCTAAATTTCACTGGTAAGCTAATCAAAGACAATTACACCTAACTTTTAACCCCAACTTACTGAAATGTGAGATTAAAAAGATAAATAATTGGCAAAAGAGATTTGCAATTTAATTTTTTATCACTATAATTCCCTTTCTTTAAGAAATTAACAAATGGTCCGTCATCATGCAAGCAGACATTCACCCAGAATATAACGAAGTCGTTTTCCAAGATATCTCTACTGGAGAAACTTTTTTGACTCGTTCTACAATTGAAAAAACTTCTGGCGATACAATTACTTTAGACGGTAAAGACTATCCGCTAGTTCGTATTGAAGTATCTAGCGCTTCTCACCCTTTCTACACAGGTAAGCAAACACTTGTAGATACTGAAGGACGTGTTGAGAAGTTCAAGCAGAAATACGCTCGTCGTTAATAGGGACTGCTTTTTTAGCAACCCACAACGACAAAAGCGCTGTATTCAACTCTTGGTTGTACCAAGTTTTGAAACAGCGCTTTTTTTATGTCTAAAAATAAGATATAGATAGACCCTACGGCTGACACCATAAGGTCTGTTTGATCTAGTCCTTGATCTGAATCGGTTCTAACTTCCAAATATCATCGTTGTATTGCTGCATCGTACGATCGGTAGAAAAAATCCCACTACGCGCACTATTAATAATACTTTTTCTTACCCACTCTTCATTATCTTGATAAGTCATGGCAGCATGCTCATGAGCCTCGACGTAGCTATCAAAATCAGCCAGTGTTAACCACGGGTCATTTGGACTCTTTAACGAGTTGATAATATCGTTAAAAATACCCGGTTCAAACTGGTTAAAGTGTCCAGACTCTAATAACTGCAAAACATTCTGTAAACATTGGCTCTGCTCAATAAAATGGTGAGGTTGATAGTGCTGACGTAACGCTTCTACTTCTGGGGTGTGCAAGCCAAATAGGAAGAAATTATCATCTCCAACCGCTTCACGAATCTCAACGTTTGCCCCATCCAAAGTACCAATCGTTAAAGCACCATTCATCATGAACTTCATATTACCCGTACCCGAAGCCTCCTTACCTGCGGTTGAAATCTGTTCAGATAGATCCGTGCCTGGGCAAATCACTTCCATAGCTGACACACGATAGTTCGGAAAGAACACAACCTTAAGTTTATCGCCGACATCAGGATCCGCATTAACGATTTGCGCCACATTGTTGATCAATTTAATAATCAACTTGGCCATCGCATAACCTGGTGCCGCTTTCCCACCAAAAATCACACTTCGATTGGTCCAGTTTTCTGTATCGCCACGCTTTATACGTGAATAGAGATGAATCACATGCAGAACATTTAAAAGTTGGCGCTTGTATTCATGGATACGTTTTACCTGTACATCAAACATTGAACGTGGATTGAGTACCACGCCTGTTTTGCGAGCAATCAACTCTGCTAAACGTTTTTTATTGTTTTGCTTAACTTTGCGCCAAGCCTTTTGGAAATCTGGATTCGAAGCGTACGCCTCAATCTGTTCAAGCTCGGTTAATTGAGTAATCCAATCTTCACCAATTTTGTCTTTCAACAAGCTGCGTAACTCTGGATTACAGCCTGCTAACCAACGACGTTGAGTCACGCCATTGGTTTTATTGTTAAACTTCTCTGGCCACAACTGATAAAAATCATTGAATAAACCGTCTTTTAGCAACTGTGAGTGTAATGCCGCCACACCATTCACCGAATGACTACCGACAATCGCTAAAAACGCCATAGAGACGTTATTATGCTCATCAATAATCGACATACGACGTTTACGGTCATTATCTCCCGGCCACTTCATTGAAACTTGCATTAGAAACTGATGGTTAATCTCATAGATAATTTCTAAAGGACGTGGCAGAAGCTTTTCAAACAGGCCTACTGACCACTTCTCTAACGCCTCTGGCAATAAAGTATGATTGGTATAGGCCATTGTTTGACTGGTAATGGCCCAAGCAGCATCCCAATCCATCCCTTCTTTATCAATTAGCAAACGCATCAGTTCCGCTACCGCCAAACTTGGATGGGTATCATTTAATTGGAAAGCGTTAAATTCCGCAAAGTCATCAAAATGACCATAACGCGCTTTCCACTGCGAGACCACGTCTTGTAAACTCGCTGACACTAAAAAGTACTGCTGTTTTAAACGCAGTTCTTTACCATTTTCACTGCTGTCATTTGGATAGAGAACCATTGTGATGTTTTCAGCTTCGGCTTTCTTAGCCACCGCTTCGTGATACGAACCTGCATTAAATTCTGAAAGGTCAAAGCCTTCTTGAGCGGTCGCAGACCACAAACGTAACGTATTCACCGTACTGTTTTTGAAACCAGGAATCGGCACATCAAACGGCACCGCTTCCACCACCTCTGCATGTTCCCAGTGGACAATTAATTGTCCTGTATGCGGATCTTTATATTGACGTGTATGCCCACCAAATTTCACAACTCGTGTATATTCTGCACGCTGAATTTCCCAAGGATAAGGCCCTAAACCTAACCAGTGGTCAGGCTCTTCGATCTGAAAACCATTTTGAATTAATTGACGGAACATACCATATTCATAACGCAGACCGTAGCCCATAACAGGTAACTGTAAGGTGGCACAGCTATCCATAAAACAGGCCGCTAAACGCCCTAAGCCACCATTCCCCAAACCGGCGTCTTTTTCAGCATCTTCGATCTCCTCTAAACTCAGACCCAAGTCATACATTGCCTGATCCGTTTCACTTTCAACTCCAAGATTGAGCAAGTTATTGGTCAAAGAACGGCCAATCAAAAACTCCATCGATAAATAATAGGCTTTTTTAATTTTGGTGGCGTTATAGGCTTCCCACGTTTTTTTCCAATGCGCCATTAAACGATCACGCGTGGTATACGACAAGGCTTTAAATAGATAGTAATCTTCAGAATTGATATTACGACCTAAGGTATTACATAAATACTTTAAAAAATCGGTTTCAATATCCTCTTTTCCCATTCCGACATGTTGCAACATGTCGGTAATGACTTCTATTCGTTTAGCTTCAACTGAGGTTGGCATTTAATGTTTCTCCGTATATAAACTGACATATTGTTTGGCACTGGCTTTCCAATCAAAGACTTGTTGCATACCCGTTTTCTGTATTTTTTGCCAGGTACGTTTTTTATCAAACAGATGTAAGGCGTGTAGAATCGTTGATTTAAGCGCATGGCGACTTGGGTCGTAAAAAACAAACCCCGTTGCTTTGCTGGCTTTTAAGTTCTCTTCCGTGGCATTAACAACCGTGTCAGCCAGTCCACCTGTATGATGGACAATCGGAGGCGTGCCATACGCCAAGCTATACATTTGATTTAAACCACAAGGCTCAAAGCGAGATGGCATTAAAAACATATCCGCCCCCGCTTCCACTCTATGAGCCAGGGATTCTGAGTATCCAATAAAACTCCAAACTCGCCCAGGATATCGCTTGGCAAGTGCTTTGATTTGTGTCTCATACTGCTTATCACCTGACCCAACAATCACAAAGTTTGCATTGGTTTGCTGCAACAGCTCTGGCATCACATCTAGAACCAGATCGACGCCTTTTTGCTCAACTAAGCGTCCAACTAAACCGATCAAGGGTCGATCTAAACAATTCGATAAACGTACTTTGGTTTTCTTCTCAGATTCGCCACGTAACAGACATAATTCACTTAACAAGGACTCTTTATTGGCTTTTTTGCCAGCAATCCGACCTTTCTTAACTGAGTAATTTTGAACAATTAGATCATCCACCGCTGGGTGCCAAACTTGGTCGTCAATACCATTTAATATCCCCACTAATCGACCCTGAGCTTCGCGTTGTTGCAACACCCCTTCAAACCCATATGCAAACTCGGGATAACAAATTTCTTTGGCATAAGTAGGACTCACCGTCGTCACCCAATCCGCTTTGATCAGGCCTGCTTTAAGCATTGAAAAATGCCCCCAGAACTCCACGCCTTCTTTATCCCAAAGAGACCAAGGAAGCTCGAGCTGTTCAAACAACGATTTGGGGAAGTTACCCGGATAGGCCATGTTGTGAATGGTAAATACGGTCTTTGGAGGCTGTTTTTCTAGACTCAGTAGTGCTGGCACCAATCCGGTTTGCCAATCATTCAGATGCACTACATCCGGTTGCCACTTTAAACCAACACGCCCCATAGAAATTTCCGCGACCACTTTAGAAAACACCCCAAAACGTTCGCCGTTATCCCACCAGTCTGTGCCATTCGCCGCCAAATAAGGATTACCAGGACGATCAAACAGCTCTGGGATATCAATCAACCAAACAGGAACTTCAATACCTTCAATTGCGCCTACCTTTACTTGTAAGACACGAACTTGATAAGTTCGACCACAGCCACCGACTGAAAATGCCGCAACTTTTTTATAACTCTTGTTATCGTGAAATTTCGCCATAACGGATTGATACGCAGGCAACAGCAAACGTACTTTGTGTTTTAAGTCTGCCAGTGCATTAGGCAAACTACCCGAAACATCGGCCAAACCACCCGTTTTGATTAAAGGGTGCGCTTCTGAGGTCGCAAAAAGTATTTTCATACTCAATCCTGTATTGATAGAGGTCTGGTTAGAACCAAGATTCTCATAAATTTAAATAGTTTGAATGCGTTTTTTTAATTTAGTTGGTTTGTAATTTTAAAACCAATACACCTAAAGGAGGTAAGTTTAATTCTACTGAAAAAGGTCTGTTCATCCACGCTGTGGATTCCGCAATGACCTGCCCACCATTACCACTATTACTGCCACCAAACAGCTCGGCATCAGAATTCACTAACTCGGCATAGGTGCCTAAATCAGGCAGGCCGATGCGATAATTTTCTCGTAAAACTGGGGTAAAGTTGAAAATACAGATCAACTTCTCTGTTTCTGAATAACGAATAAAGCTCATCACGGAGTTTTGATAGTCATTACAATCAATCCACTCAAAACCATGGCTTTCAAAGTCACGCTCATACAAAGCAGAATGATTCTGATAGAGATGGTTCATCTCTTTAACCAATAACTGCACACCTCGGTTTAAAGACTGATCACACAAATACCAGTCTAGAGCGCGCTCTTCCGACCACTCTCCCCATTGCGCAAACTCACACCCCATAAACAATAACTTTTTACCTGGATGCAATATTTGATAAGCCAACAATAGACGTAAGTTCGCCGCTTTTTGCCAAGTGTCACCTGGCATTTTCTCAATTAACGAACCTTTTAGATGCACTACTTCATCATGCGATAACGGCAAAACAAAGTTTTCACTGTAAGCATACATCTGACTAAACGTCAGTTGATTATGGTGATAAGGTCGATAAATCGCATCTTTTTCAAAGTAGTCTAAGGTGTCGTTCATCCACCCCATATTCCACTTCATAGAAAAGCCTAAGCCGCCCATCCAAGTCGGTCGTGACACCATCGGCCATGAGGTTGACTCTTCCGCCATCACCACCACGCCAGGGCACTGGGCATGCACTTGCTCATTTAGAGCACGTAAGAATTCAATGGCATCTAGGTTTTCACGACCGCCATGTTTATTTGGCAACCACTGTCCCTCTTCACGCGAATAATCCAAATACAACATCGAGGCAACGGCATCAACACGCAGACCATCAATATGCAACTCTTTAATCCAATACAGCGCATTACTGATTAAAAAGTTACGCACCTCATTACGGCCAAAGTTGAAGATATAGGTTCCCCAATCTTGATGTTCACCTTGGCGCGGATCTTCATGTTCATACAGGGCACTGCCGTCAAAACGCCCTAAGGCAAAACTATCTTTCGGGAAGTGAGCAGGTACCCAATCCAAAAACACGCCAATGTTATTCTGATGACAGTGATCAACAAAATAACGGAAATCATCCGGCGTTCCAAAACGACTGGTGGGCGCAAAGTAACCCGTTGTCTGATACCCCCAAGACTGATCTAATGGGTGTTCAGAGATCGGTAGCAGTTCAATATGGGTATACCCCATCCACTTCACATACTCCACCAAACGGCGTGCAATCTCTCGATAGTTTAAAAACGTCCCATCATCACCCCGTTGCCAAGAACCTAAGTGCACTTCATAGATATTAATCGGTGATGTCTGCCAATCAAATTGGCTTAACGATTCTAACCAGGCCTGGTCATTCCACTTATGTTGCGGTTCATGCACGATACAGCCAGTATCGGGTCTAAACTGCATTGACTGTGCATAAGGATCCGTCTTGATAAAGGTATGTCCACCATGATGACTACGAATTTCAAATTTATACAGATCCCCCGCCTGCAATCCAGAGATAAACAGTTCCCACACCCCCGATTGACCATTGGTGCGCATTGGGTGACGTAAGCCGTGCCAGCCATTAAAATCACCCACTACCGAAACACGTTCTGCGGCAGGTGCCCAAACAGCAAACTGTACACCTGCAACGCCATCAATCACTTTCGGGTGCGCCCCCATCACATCATATAAATGCCAGTGCTGACCTTCAGCAAACAGGTGCAGATCTAGCTCACCAATCTGTGGCATAAAAGTATAGGCAGACACCACCGTATGTTCAGACAGGTCAGGTTCAATCCAAGTCACCTTAAAGTGTTGCGGTAAACACTTTTTCTGCTCATCATTAATTTTAGCGGTAAACAGATCCGTTCCCACCACCCTTAATAAGGGAACGGATGCATCTTCATCCTCAGGGTCGTTTAGGTGAACCTTAACAAACTCAGCTGTTGGCAACCAAACACGAAGAATCCACGTAGTGACTTTATCACCTTTATGAACCAGAGGATGACACCCTAAAAAGGTATGCGGATCATGGTGTCGACCATCCATAAGGCGAGTCGTTTCATCTTGTTCTATCGGTTTTAATATTTGCCATTCAACTTGCATAAATTCTGACCACTTCTTTATTATTTATTATTTTTCAGACTGACAACGCTGTGCCTGTTTTACTAGTAGCGCGATTTTATCCGCTAACCCTTCTGGAACCTGTGACCAATCAAACTGCCAACGCCAATTATCTTCACTGGTACCTGGAATATTCATGCGATGCTCAGCATCTAGCATGAGCCAATCTTGCATCGGCACAATCACACGCTCCGCTACTGAATTCAATCCGGCAACAATCAAGGGCCAAGGCATCTCATAAGGCAGGCCTGCTAGGTTTAATTCCGCATCTGAAATTGGTTTTAGTTGTTCCAATACCCAGTTCTTGGCACCCTCATCCAATGTTTCAAACCAACCTAAAGTGGTGTCATTATCGTGCGTTCCAGTATAGGTAATGGACTTTTCAATTTGTTCATATAATGAGTGTGGATTATCTGGCAACCCATTAAAACCAAACTGTAAGACAGACATGCCAGGTAGGCCAAACTGGTTCTTTAGATTCAGCACCTCTTCGGTAATGATGCCTAGGTCTTCAGCGACCAGTGGCAGATCAGGAAAGTCTTCCTGTAAGGCTTTTAATAAGGCCTCACCCGGTACTTTCTCCCACACCCCATTTATTGCGGTCTCTTCACTCGCCTGAATTTCCCAAGCGGCTTCTAAACCACGAAAGTGATCAATACGCACCAAATCAAACTGTTCAAGTGAAGCGGCCACTCGTTGTCGCCACCATTTAAAACCGTCAGCTTCCATCACATGCCAATCATAATGTGGATTGCCCCAACGCTGCCCTGTTTCAGAAAAATAATCTGGCGGCACCCCTGTGACAACGGTTGGGTTTAGGTTTTCATCCAACTGAAACTGCTCTGGATTTGCCCACACATCGGCACTGTCAAATGCCACAAAAATGGGCATATCGCCAAATAGTTGAATGCCTTTTTGATTGGCATCAGCCTTTAATCTGTTCCAAAGAGTTTGCAACACAAACTGCTGCTGTTTTAACAACAAAATCTCTTTTTTATGCTCTTTAGCAAACGTCTTTAAAGCAGATTTTTTATGACATTTAAGCCCTTTTGGCCAAGTCACCCAAGATGCCAAATTTTGACTTTCACGGATCGCAACAAACAAAGCATAATCTTCTAACCAGTGCGGTGGCGACTCTAAGTAGTGTTGAAACGCTTTTTCATCGAGTTTTTCTTGCCAGCCTTCAGGCAGCAACGCCGGATTAAGAGCAAACGCTGATACCGCTTGATAAGGTGACAGATCCTCATGGGTACGAGTCAGCGGTAACATCTGCCATAGACATAAATTGGCTTGTTGCATCCACTCTAAAAACAACCAGGCCTGTTCATTTAACTGTCCGGGTTTGCCGTCAGTATTCGGTAGAGAAGTGGGATGAAGTAATACACCGGCCTGTCTATTTTTCACGCTTGCTCGCTCCTCGTTGCCTTTACCAGGCCAGGTTAAAATAAAAACTTAGTTTCGACGCATGGTGCCTGAGTTTTCCATATCACCACCACCTAAAGAGACTGGTGAATCTAGGGCTTTCGGCGGTTTTTCACCGAGCATTTGATAGAGCTTGGTTAAGTGACGTCGATAGAGTCGATCAAAATCACGTACGCTGCCAGAAGGGTTGTAGTCACCAAACCACCAGAACCAATCCGAACCTTCACAGATTGCTAATTGTTCGGTCGCTAACACCACCTCTTCTGCTGACAATTTGCCTTTTTTAATGACTTTGTCATAAACCTTTTTAACATCCACTAAAAGATCCCAAGCCAAGTTTTTATCAGGGTCACCGATCCAAGTCGAGAATGAACCATACACCCAGCTTCCCGCTTTTAACGTTGGAAGGTGACGTGGTTTAGCACCATTATCTAAGGCTTCTGAAAAGGTGGTTAGTTCAACATGTGGCGCTTCTGAAAGTTCTTTATACATAGCAGACAAAAAGCTTGAAGCGTTATCAGGGTAATACTCCCAAGCATTTTCACCATCCAAAATAACACTTACCACATGCTCTTCTGCATTACCATCAACAAAGTTGGCAATATTTTTCATATGTTGGGCAAAATCTTTCGCGGCATCATCTGGGTTCCAATCTTTATAGCGGAAACCAATCATGTCAGACAAACCATCATCACGAAAAAACAGAGCGCATTTCTGAGAAGCGTGTTGCATCGGCTGATAGAGTGCTTTCTTACTATGAATATCATGTTCATCAATGCGAGAGACTTCACAAGAGTGACGCCAAACACCTTCACCTGACGCACTCCACTTAATACCAAACGCATCTAACAAACCAATTGCCGCACTGCTTACCGCACCTTCAGACAACCACACCCCTTTCGGCCTGGTACCAAAGTGTTGTTGGTAAACTTCCAAGCCATGTTGCATATGCCATTTCGCACGTTCGTAACCATCTGGATATTCGCTTGCTTTTGGAGAAGGGGCGTGTGGCAATGCATCACGCATACTTTTAAAGTCAATCAATAACGGAACGATTGGATGTCCGTAAGGTGTCATCGATATTTCGATCTGGCCACTCTCTAACAACTTACGATAACGAGGAATAATGCCACTGACGGCATCCGCCATGATTTCCATCAATATCCGTTGGTCTTCGACATCAAAGTGGCGTTTTTTAGCCATCAACTTATTGACGCGTGGGTCTTCATGACGCAAGCTGATACCCATCCAAGACAAGTGATACCAAACTAATAAGTCTGTATAGAACTGCTTGTTTAAATAGCTGATACAGACATTATCAATCCCTTCTGGTGCGCCGTTACATTGCACCATATCCACCAGCTCACGAAAGTGGGGCAGTATATTGATCATAGTCGGTGCATGCGCTCGCTGACACGCTTCAACGATTTCTAAACGGCCTTCAACATCACTTGGAATTGGCGTCACACCAGAGACTAAATTCAGCAGTGGATCGCGCATCGGTTCGCCCGAATCTAACCAGGCCTGCATCTGTTGGCCATAGTCTTCCAGCTGCTCTAAAAGCACAGGGGCAAAATTCACAACCACCTTGGCTTCTGGACAGTTTTCTATATGCCATGCCATATCGGTATAGTCTTTTAAAGCATGCAGATACACCCACGGCAGACGATATTCTCCATCTAAGCCATCTCGGTAGTGCGGTTGGTGCATATGCCAACACAGCGCAACTTTTATCTTTTTAGTATCCATAACTTTTATCTAACGAGTCCATTGTGTTTCATTGATTAACGTGTGAAGTGCAGCCTCTGGCCTAGCATATCGGGTGTCACCAGAACAATCCCTGTTTCAGGTTCAACATAAAACCGCTTTGCATCTTCAACGGCATCTTCACCAATAATGGTGTCTTCAGGGATTTTTGTTCCTTTATCAATCACCGCATTCTGAATACGGCAGTTACGTCCTACCTCCACACGAGGCAACACAACAGTATCTTTAATATGAGAATAGCTATGAACACGAGAACCGCTACCAATGACTGAACGCTTAATTCGTGCGCCCGAAATAATACAACCACCGGCAACCATTGAATCAATGGCTTCACCACGACGCCCTTCATCGTCAAAGGTAAATTTAGCTGGAGGTGACTGGGCTTGATAGGTCCATACCGGCCAATCACGGTCATATAAGTTTAGCTCAGGCTCAATCGAACATAGATCCAGATTAGCTTTCCAAAATGACTCAATGGTTCCCACATCTCGCCAGTAAAGCGGTAAGTCCGTTTGCTCATCCACAAACGGATAGGCACGAACCCGCCAATCTTCAATAACTGAAGGAATAATATCTTTACCGAAATCACGTGATGAATTCGGGTTGTCACGGTCTTCAATGAGTTTTTGGAATAGAAATTCGGTTGAGAAAATGTAGATTCCCATTGAAGCCAATGCCATATCTGGTTTACCTGGCATTGCGTCTGGATCAGCCGGTTTTTCAGTAAACTGAGTGATATTAAACTCTTCATCGACTGACATCACACCAAACCCGGTCGCCTCCATTCTTGGCACTTCAATGCAGCCGATCGTCACATCCGCACCCGATGCAGCATGTTCAACCAACATTTTGCTGTAATCCATCGAATAGATGTGATCGCCCCCTAACACCATCACATATTCAGGGCTATGACGGCGCATAATATCTAAGTTTTGGTACAGGGCATCCGCCGTTCCTTTATACCAATCCTTATCAATTCGTTGCTGAGCCGGAAGAATTTCTACAAACTCACCCACTTCATAACGCATAAAACTCCAAGCACGTTGCAAGTGACGAATCAAAGAGTGAGACTTATATTGAGTCAGAACCCCAATTTTACGAATGCCCGAATTCACGCAGTTTGATAAGACAAAATCGATAATACGATACTTACCACCAAAGGGTACCGCCGGTTTAGCACGCCATCGTGTCAGGTCTTTTAAACGACTTCCTTCGCCACCCGCCAAAACTAAAGCCAGCGTCTTGCGTGTTAACTCCGTTGATGACTTAGTCTCACAATAATATTTCATTCAGCCAGCTCCTCTATACCCGGATGTTGATCCAGGCTTTCATTTTATTAAACTCAAAATTAACGCAGTAAGCCACGTTGAATCCACTTCTTAACGATGATGAACAAGGTTCTGTTGCATGGCACCTTTAACGCCTAAATCATCATCCGTGATCAAATAAACAGGAAACGCATTGACTAACTTAGACATACGGCCTTTTTCTGTATAGGCCTGATAAAAATAGGGTTTGCGCATCCACGGAATTATTTTTGATGCGATGCCACCTGCGAGGTAAATACCACCAGGGGCATTCCAAATAAGTGCTGCTGCACCAATAAAGGTACCATAAATGGTCACGAATTCAGTTAGGGCTTTGACTGCTGCAGGCTCACCTTGCTCTGCAGCCTCATAGACTTGTACGGCTGTGTACATTTTAAGAGAGTTCTTGGATTCTAGTTCAGCAAGAACCGCACCGTTTTGGCAATCATTTTCGCCATTTAGCCAATTTTTTTTGAGCAGGCCTGTTTGATCTTCTGAAAAACTATTTGGACAATCGCATAATTGAAAGAAGGTATAGAGCACCTCCAAGCCTGGGCCAGACAACAAACGTTCATAAGAGACATGCTCCCATTTAGACCACAGCCACTTTAATAAACATTGCTGTGTATCCGAGATGGGGGCAAACTCAAAATGGCCTCCTTCCGAAGCCACCGGGTGATAACAGCCCTCGCAATAACAAACTGGCGCAACCCCTAGTCCGGTTCCCGCCCCAATCACCAATCGATTACCAGATGGGAGTTCACCATAATTAAATGACTTATTAGGTGTTACCAACAATTCATAATCATTTTCAGCTAAGGTTTCAACACCACGAGCGGCAGCAAAAAAATCGTTGATAAACAGAACATTTGAGATTGAGCAGGCCTGTTCAATCTGGTCTGCATCCACCACCCAAGGCAGATTGGTTAACTGAACAGTTCGGCTCGAAACGGGACCAGGCAGACCGAAACAGGCTTGCTGAACAGGCCTGTTCATATTATCGACCTCTAAATCGCTCAAAAATCGATCAACAACCTCCTCCAAAGAGTCAAACTCTTTGCACAGATAACGTTGCTGACCTATTAGTTTAGACGAAACACCATCAGGCCCTACTTCAATAAGCCTTAATAATGCTTTTGTTCCACCAATATCGCCCGCTAATAATTGCATTAATTAACCTTTTAAATAAAAAGCATCACTCTCTAGCTTTATTGCAAAATACGTTTCTATACGCAGATAAGTTAATATCCATTAATTTATCATTGTTTTCATACAAACAGTTAAGTTATATCTGCTTTTTCATAAATTCTTAATATAAATTAAATCGACTCAATAAAATCTGTCTGGCCTTGTACTTGCTTAACCTTTTTACGCAATTTTGCAAAAAACCGAGTCTCTAAAAGCGGTACAATTTTGACTATGAATATAAAGCCACTTATCTCCTCAACTCTTGCGCTTAGTTTACTAAGCTTTTTTGGTCCGGTACATGCAGATGATTGTGCTGCACAGGGAGAGTTAACGTGGGTCAATGCCACCTATGCGCAAAGTGGTGACACGGTTTTAATTCAAGGCGGACGGTTTAAACTGATTGGCACCTATGCACCTCAAATCCCCCGCCAACATAAATTCAACACCCCAGGTCAGCCTTTAGCCAAAGAGTCGCAAACCTTCTTAAATAAGCTACTTGCTAATAATGATCTAAAAGTAGGGGTGGAATACGACACCACTAAAATTGATAAATTCAATCGCCAATTGGCTCATCTCTTTTTAGAAGACGGCACCAATATCCAACAAAAAATGATCGAAAGCGGATATTCATTGGCATACACCACGTCTGGAAATACTCTGCATCAAAATTGCTATTTTGAAGCTGAACAAACTGCGCGTAAAAACCAATACCAACTTTGGGATCTAGCTGCCAAAAACCCAGAATTGCACTACCCAATCGCCATCAGCACAGAGTTGCGAAAATCGGATGATGGCTTCCGAATCATTCGAGGCAAAGTGGAGAAGGTGGATAAGTCCAGCAACAACTACATTATCAATATGGACACCACGGGAATCCGTATCCCTAAACAGAACTGGAAAAACTTTAATTACAGTGATATCAAGTCCTTAAAAGGCAAAGAGATCGAAGTTCGAGGTATTGCCTATTTCTATAAAGGCGCGATGTTTATGGTGATTGACCACCCTAATTCGATCGATTTACTCAACCCGATAAACAAGCCTGCAAAATAAGCCCTCCTAAGGGCCGTTTTCTCTTGGTTCTAACTTCTCACGATTAACAAATCTCTTTGTGTTTATAAAAAGTCAGCAGGCCTGATGCTTTTAAGGTTTCTAAGCCTGCTTGTTTCCGTTAGAATACTCCGATTAAATTATTAATTTACAGGGCGAAATTAATAGATCTCCCCTTAGTCGAATGAAGGAATTTTCATGGCAGAGCTACAAAACGACCGTTTTTTACGTGCACTTCTTAAAGAACCTGTAGACCGCACCCCCGTATGGATGATGCGTCAAGCAGGTCGTTATCTGCCAGAGTACCGTGCAACCCGTGCTAAGGCCGGCTCATTTATGGACCTTTGTAAAAACAAAGAATTAGCAAGTGAAGTGACCCTTCAACCACTTGCACGTTACCCTTTAGATGCGGCGATCTTGTTCTCGGACATTCTGACGATTCCTGATGCAATGGGACTAGAGTTACGTTTTGCAGAAGGTGAAGGCCCTATCTTTGATAAGCCAATCAAAACGCAAGCCGATGTTGATCGCTTATTTGTACCAGATATGGGCTCAGACTTAGGTTACGTGATGGATGCGGTCAGCACGATTCGTAAAGACCTAAACGGCAGCGTGCCACTAATTGGTTTCTCTGGCAGCCCATGGACATTAGCAACTTACATGGTTGAGGGTGGTTCAAGTAAACAGTTTGGTAAAGTCAAAGGCATGATGTTTGACCAGCCTAAAATGATGCATCAGATTTTAGATGTATTAGCGGATTCAGTAACCGCCTACCTAAATGCGCAAATTGAAGCAGGTGCACAAGCAGTACAGATTTTTGACACTTGGGGTGGACTCTTAACACCTCGCGACTACAAAGCGTTCTCTTTGGACTATATGGCTAAAATTGTAGACGGTCTAATCAAAGAGAAAGATGGTCGCAAAGTGCCATGTATTTTATATACCAAAGGTGGCGGGCAGTGGTTGCCACAAATGGCCGACGCAGGTGCGGACTGTTTAGGTATCGACTGGACAATGGATATGGCAGATGCTCGTGCCCAAGTTGGTGACCGTGTTGCCCTGCAAGGGAATATGGATCCAACCATTCTTTATGCGTCACCAGAACGCATTCGTGAAGAAGTGGAAACCGTTCTTGCCAGCTACGGTAAAGGAGAAGGCCACGTCTTTAACCTTGGTCACGGTATTCACCCTGGAATTGATCCAGAAAACGTGGATGCGTTCATCAATGCCGTTGTTGATTACAGCCCAAAATACCACGCTTAAACGCTTAATTTATCGGCAATAAAAAAGGCTCCGTTTCAAATCAGAAACGGAGCCTTTTTTGTCTCAAGTTAAAAACTTCTAGATATCTAAAACATTATCCGCAAACTTCATCGCCTGCAAATACAGGGACGACATCTCTGTGGCAGTTACGTTAGCAGGGATATCAAAGTCCGTTTTCCCTTTTTCTAAGCAACGGGCAGCATTCAACGTTCTTCCTAAACACCCTTCGCACTTCAATAACGCTTGCTGGACATCTTTTGATAGGCTCATACTGGACAGTAACTCAGGTAGCTCAGCATCCATAATGGCATCTAAACTAGAGAATAACCCAACTGTAAAATAGGTCTCTTTTGGAAAGTCACCAATTTTTTCACCTGCCAACTCACAAAACTTGGCACGCGTTAACGAAGTTGAGAATAACTCCATTGGCTTATCATCAATTCCAGACAGTGCCATCATGCTTGCCCAACTTTGAAGACGCTCCAAACCAAAACGCATCACCGCATCATGGATGGAACTGATCTCAAATCGACCATCCGTCGTATGTGATGCAAATTTCAGTAATTTTTGACTTAAGGCAACGTCTTTACTAATACTATCTGAAAGCGTACGCATGCCAATATCAGGATCATAAACACTGGCCAATAGATCTAATACGGCTAACTTATTGGTTGGCAGACGTTTACCCTGAATAATTTTAGGCCGCGCAAAAAAGTAACCTTGAAAATAATCAAAACCAAGATTTTTGCAAAAGTCGTATTGCTCTTGAGTTTCTACTTTTTCTGCCAGCAGAAGAATGCCTTTGGCTTTTAAACTAGCCGCATGTTTGGTTAATTCACCTGACCCTACATCTAAAATGTCGACCTTAATAATATCCGCAAACTCTTCAAGCGGCTTTAGCTCAGGATTAAAGACATAATCATCTAAAGCGATCGTAAAACCCTTAGCTCTTAATTGCTTAAGTGAACTGATCAGTTTTGGAGTGACCTTAACGTCTTCCAGAACCTCTATAACAATATGTTTTCGAGGGAAGAAAGATTGATACTCGGGGTTTAGTAAACCATCGGTGAAATTGATAAACGCCTTATGTTCACCCACAACCTCTTGAATGCCGATGTCACCAAACGCACTCAACATGACGTGAGCAGAGGCACTATCTCCTCCTAAAATAACCGCCTTATTATCTTTTTGATTACTTCTAAACAATAATTCATAAGCAAATAACTCCATCTTGCGATTAAAGATCGGTTGCCTACCTACAAATACATCTACCAACTCTGCCATGCTTGATTCTCATATTGTTAAGCTCATACAATTAATATGTATTAAGACTTATATAATACATCTTATACTGCCTTAAATTCATCCGGCATATCAATATCTTCGTCATTAAAGAGGAATTTTTGCATCTCTTCTTGTAAAAAGCTTCGTGCCTTAGGATCTAAACTTGATAGACGATACTCATTAATCAGAATCGTCTGCTGAGCCAACCACTGTTTCCATGCTTCTTTTGAAATATTGTCATAGACCTTCTGACCTAACTCACCCGGGAAAGGGGCAAAATCTAACCCTTCCATCTCTTCACCCATTTTTAAGCAATTAACCATTCTTGACATGTTCGTTCTCCAATTGACTTAACAAGGATTTAACCGGTGCTGGCAACCCTAACTGCAAAGCCTGTGTAAAAGTGTGCCACTGACCATTCCACTCTACTGGTGCTTCTTGAACCAGTTTAACGGGCTCAATATCCAAGTGATAATGACTAAAGGTGTGACGAAATTCCTTCCATTTTACCAAACTCGACTGTAATGCCGAATCTGTTTCTTTGCAAGGATTGAATGCTTGCGTTAAATCATCTAAAGAATCAAACTGTGGCAAACTCCACAGGCCACCCCAAATGCCTTTCTGTGGGCGCTGCTCTAACCAAATTTGATCTTGAGAGTTTAATAACATTAATAAGCTAGCCTGCTTAACAGGCTTCACTTTTTTAGGTTTTGAAAACGGAAAGTCTGTAACTCGATTCTGCTGAAATGCCTGACAACTTATTTTTACCGGACATTTTTCACAGGCAGGTTTAGAGCGAGTGCATAGGGTCGCTCCCAAATCCATAATCGCTTGAGTGTAATCGTCAAAACGCTGTTCAGGAGTATAGCTTTCTGCCTCTAGCCAAAGTCGGTTTTCAATAACCTTATTACCCGGCCAACCCTCAACCGCCAAATAACGACTTAAAACTCGTTTTACATTGCCATCTAAAATCGCATAACGTTGTTTTAAGGCCATCGATAAAATCGCCCCCGCCGTTGAGCGCCCAATACCTGGCAAAGCGAGAATTTCATCAAACGATTCAGGAAAAACACCATTATGCTGTTGCCGAATCAATTGAGCAGCTTTATGCAAGTTACGGCCACGAGCGTAATACCCCAGGCCTGACCAGAATGCCAAAACATCTTCTTGTTGAGCATCTGCGAGCGATAACAAAGTCGGGAAACGCTGCATAAAACGCTGATAATAAGGAATTACCGTCTTAACTTGAGTCTGTTGCAACATGATTTCAGACACCCAAACGCGGTATGCCGTTTGCTGTTGTTGCCACGGTAAATCGTGACGACCATGCTGATCAAACCAGCTCAATATTTTTTGTGAAAAATCGTTCATTTTTAAACACTAAAGGCTTTCTAGAGACCTTACACGAATGGGGTACAAGAAAAAATGAGGAAGAATTTAACCATTTTGGGCCGTAGAACCACTTGTGCGAAGGTCTCTCTTATAAGATGCGTTATACTATACCGAAATTTTACCCTTAAAGACCTTATGTTATTCAGGTCTTCAACATTAATAGCTTAGACTTAATATCATGACTGAACAGACTACTGAAAACCCAACCGCTGACAACAAACCTGACGTTCTAGACGAAAATAAACGCCGCATTAAAAGCTTTGTGTTACGTCAAGGCCGTATGTCGCAATCACAGCAACGTGCTATGGACAATCTCTGGCCGAAATTTGGTTTAGAAGTTGAAAATGAACTTTTAGACTTGGATCAGGTGTTTGGTCGTAAAGATGCGCCAACGATTGTGGAAATTGGTTTTGGTATGGGAACCAGCTTAGTTGCAATGGCGGAAGCCAATCCGCATCAGAACTACATCGGGATTGAAGTCCATCGACCAGGTGTCGGGGCTTTATTAAAGTTGGTTGAAGAGAAAGGGTTAACCAATATCCGAGTGTTTAATCATGATGCGATTGAAGTATTACAACAACGTATTCCTAAAAACAGCTTGGCGGGGGTTTACCTGTTCTTCCCTGATCCATGGCATAAGAAACGTCATAACAAACGTCGTATTGTTCAGCCTGCGTTTGCACAGGCTATTGCTAGTCACTTAAAAGTCGGCGGACACTTTCACATGGCAACCGATTGGGAAGATTATGCTGAACATATGATGGAAGTAATGAGTGCAGCAGCAGACTTTAATAATACTCAACAAGCGGGTGAATATACCCCTCGTCCAGATTACCGTCCTTTAACTAAGTTTGAAGCTCGTGGACATCGATTAGGCCACGGTGTTTGGGACCTGATCTTTGAGAAAAAAGAAGCTTAAAACTCTTTCAGAAGCTAAGCGGTTCTAACTTAGCTTCATCAACCTCTTTTAAACCACCTTGCTTGCCCCTAAGCCTATCCAATAAAACCTACTGTAACAACGCCTTTAATTGACTAATTAATCTCTGCTGATTACCTGGGTCATTGATTAAGGACTGTAAATTTACCGACCACTGAGCTTTTTCCAAAGGCCCTTTATAAGAAACAGGAACCAACACCCCTTTCAAATGTTTTAAACTTTCTGGTGGTTGAGTTACCCGTAACTTTAGTGTGCTATTAATGCTCGCTTTATTCAAATCAACCGACCCAAACCCACTGCCTGAAAAACGTTGGCTTTCGACACTGAATTGTTTGGCTTTATAGATTCCTTTATCAATCAAACCCTTCAAAACCAAAGAGTGATAAGGCGTTTTATCTTTATAGGTCGATTCTTGTCCTGCCAATAGCTTTTCGATATCCATTCCATAAAAATGTCCTTTAGCTGAATTAACCGTAAATTCACCTTTAAGGTTCTGAATCAAAACTTGTTGATTACTCCCCAAAGTATGCAATTTAAAGTGCGTGTTTAAAGCGCCATCAATCGGCTTTATCTGCCAACCTGCTTCTAAAAATGCACCCATCTCAATATCGTTTAATTGACCATACCATTGATAGGCAGGAGTCTCGCCATTCACATCCATCTCTAACTTAGAAGCCAATTTACCTTTATAAAGTTTGGCATCAAACGGCGCTAACTGTAGTTGGCCTTGTTTAGCCTGCAACTCAATATCCACCTCGGTCAAAGTGAGTCCGTTTACGGTGAGATTTGCGAGCTTGAGCTGACCATTGGCATTCATCCCTTTTAGGGTCCTTACTGGAACGGCTAAAGGTAAATAGGTGGCATCTTTATCAATTTGAGTTTGAACAGGCCTGGTCAATTTATTATCCGACTCTACTGGCTTTTTCTCTTCAGGGATCAAAAGTTGCTCTAAAAAACCATCATTAGCTCTTGCCTGATAACGATCTAAATTCAGTTTATTAATGGAAATATCGAACAGGTATTGAGACTCATCTGCCATCCCCTCGTGCCAAATATCACCTTGAATATTGGTTTCATCAATATTCACATCAATCTGATTAAATGCCCACTTTTGGTCCGTCAAATGCCAATCAAACTGGCCATTTAATGAAGTCAAAGCCGTTTCATCTACAAATCCTGGAAGGGGCAATCCTAAATGACGCCCCCATAGAGGTGCATTGATCCCTGCAATAGAAAAAGAGCCTTTTAACTCAGGGGTTGTGCCTACTCTGCCAGAAAAAGAGGTTTCTATTTTTGAACCTAGGGTTTGAAACAATAACTTTTCAGCCGTGATCTGTTCATTTAATAAATCCAATACAAATCTTTGACCTTCCGTGACTAAACGCATCTCTGGAACCTGTTGTTCCTCAGGCAATTTGATATTGAAAATCCCTTGCCAATCAATCACTTGCCACTTCATAAAATCTTCACTGATATCCATATTGGCAGTGACATCAAAACGATAGTCTTGATCATAGCGTGCATTGTTATATTCAAAATCACTACGGACTTGAAACGGCTGCCCTAAGGTAACATCAAACGCCAGCAGGTTTAAGTTGGTAATAAACCCATGATGATCAATACGTCGATCATGATATTCAAAGGCACCCTGCTTAATAATTAAACTATCAAAATGCCACTCGGTATGTGCAGCAGCATCCGCTTCAGCACTGACATCTGCACCTTGATGCCCTGTAAATCGCAAGCTTTGTTTAAAGTTTTCTATGTCTTGGGCTGTTGCGATGGCCGACTCCCTTTGCCACTGCTCTAGCAATGGTTCAGTTATCATTGCCAAACTCTCTAAACTCTGCCAGTTATGCCCTTTGTCATCATGCAATAAGCTCAGTTTCGGTTCGATTAACTCTAACCCTTTAATCGTCAATCTTTTATTAATCAACAACTCCCACATCGAAAGCTCTGCTTGAACCTGCTTGATCGACAGAAGGTCTTCTTGTTCAAAACGCTCAACAATCTTCTGTGAATTTTTAAGAGCCATATCACCCGCACTGAATGAAAATGGAAAGATCGAAACATCAATCGCACCCTCAATCTTAAATTCGTGACCGGTTCGTTGTGAGACTTCCTGTTCGATCTGCGGTTTATACTGGTTAAAATCGATCAAGCTAATGGCTCCAGCAAAAGCCAAAAATAACAGCACAGGAATAATGGCAAGCACCATCGTCAAACGTTTGCTCCACTTCCATGTAGGCACGGTTATATGTTTCATAAACCCACTCTCTTAATCATCCAAACCACCTAAAAAATCATCATAGTTATTACTTTGCGGGTTGTTACGACTCTCAGTGATGACACTCACCACTTCATCGGACTCTAACACCTCACTCAACCAGCTGCCGTGCATCCAGTCACAACGATAACTCTTTAAAAACGCTTGCTGATCGGCCGAGTTAACCCCGTAGGCCACCACTTTTTTATTTAAGGTATGACCTAAGTTCAACACCGCTTCTGCCAAGGCTTCCATGGAGCGGTTTTGTAGCATGTTTTGTACAAATAAGGTACTTAAATGGAGCTGATTGATCGGCCAATCATGCAGCTGCTGTAAAGACCACTGACCACTGGCAAAATCTTGTACCGCTAACTCACAACCCAACCTATCTAAAGCTTTCAATTGTTGCTGAACGGCAAAACGGTTAGAATTTAAACAACGCTCATTCATCGCTAAAATCAACTGCTCAGGAGAAACTTCATAGCGATCTAACTGGTCTTCTAACCAATCCACTAAATTACGTTGCTGAAAGTGACCCGGCCTCATATCAACAATCACAGGAATATCCAAACCCAGTTCATTAATCTCTTCCAAAAACTTCAAACTGGCTTTCACCATCCATCGCCCTAATTTAACACCTAGCTGAGATTCATCACTGATGGCATTCAACTCTTCGGGTTCAAGTTCTTGCAGAGCTGAATCTTCACCTTTAATGACAGCATGTAATGCCACCACCTGCTGCGATTGGGTACTAAAAACAGGTTTGAATTTTAGTTCAAAACCATCGTGACGTAAGGCAGTGCGAATTTTATTTTGTAGATTTTGACGGCGTTGAATCTGTCGTGTCATCTCTGGGTTATATAACACCGACTGATTTCGACCAGAGTGTTTAGCACGGTACATTGCCAGATCTGCCAACCCCAAAAGGGTATCTATTTGTGTGCCATCTTGAGGGTAACGAGAAATACCAATTGAAGCCCCAATATCGGCTTCACCGGCTTTTAAAGGAATCGTTTCAGCTAATGAATCAATCATGCGCTGAGCGATCAATTCTAATTTAGCAAACGACTCAGGGGCTTGAATCAACGCAACAAACTCATCCCCCCCCAGACGCCCGATCATATCAGGGAATTCATGATTTAAATCGACCTCTTGCAATAGACGACGAGCAACATCCATTAACAGCTCATCCCCCGCTTCATGCCCCAAAGTATCATTAACCCATTTAAAACGGTCTAAATCGATAAAAAAGATCGCTTTAGGTGAAGGCGTTTCCGCTTCTTCCGAAGTCGCAATCGACAATTGCGTTGCCTGCATCCAGCCAGAACGATTGGGTAATTGGGTAAGGGGATCAAGTTGAAGTAAAGAGTCGAGTTTCATAATATCTATTGTAGTAGTTTTCGGTTTTGATTGGAAAAATCTGCTTCTACTATCTATTTGAGACCTTTGCACGAGTGGGGTGCGAAAAAAATGAGGAAAAATTTGCCTGATTGCGACGGAAAACGTGGTGAATAGCCAGCTATTCACAAGTTTTTCAACAAAAATCTGGTGAATTTTAACCATTTTTATTCGTGCATTCACTCGTGCATAGGTCTCTATTTATAGAAATAAGCCAACCATATCATTAAGGTATTGCTGGCCTTTAGGGGTGAGCTGTAAATGGTTGGCGTTCATTTTCACCCAACCTTGTTGCTGCATTTGGGCTAACTGAGACTCAATCTTCGATAAAGGCAGGCCTGTTCGGATTTCAAACAGCTCTAAATCAAAGCCATTCTGTAAACGTAACGTGTTCAACATAAACTCAAAGATCGCATCACTCTCACTTACCAAAGTCGTTCTGCCGGGGTTGGGTCGTCCCATCTCTTCAATATAACCACCCGGAGAAGCAGGCATTTGTGTGCGCCAAATTTTACCCTCTGGCGGTACAGTGATTTTTCCATGTGCACCCGCCCCCAAACCTATATAGTCGCCAAACTGCCAGTAATTTAAATTGTGTCGACATTGGTAGTCTGGTTTAGCATAACCAGAGACCTCATAGTGCTGATAACCCGCTGATGCCAAAACTTTCTGGCAGGCCTGTTGCATCTCCCACGCTAAATCTTCATCCGGCAAAATCGGAGGCTGTTTATAAAACGGGGTATTCGGCTCTAAAGTCAGTTGATAATGCGACAAATGCGGCGGCTTAAATTCAATTGCTTGTTCCACATCCGCAATGGCTTGCTCTAAGGTTTGATTTGGCAAAGCAAACATCAAATCCAAATTAAAGTTTTTGAACCCCGCATCACGGGCAGCCGCAATTGCTAGTTTAGCTTCTTCAGAAGAGTGAATGCGCCCTAATGCTTTTAATTTATCATCCGCAAAACTTTGAATACCCATCGATAAACGGTTAATCCCCGCCTGACGAAACCCGGCAAACTTTTCAAAGTCGACCGTTCCAGGATTGGCCTCTAACGTAATTTCAATATCAGGGCCAAACCCCAATAGAGCACGAGCTTGTGACATAAAACGATTTAAGCCCGCTTCCGAGATCAAGCTCGGGGTACCGCCACCAAAAAAGATCGACTTAATTGGCCGCCCCCAAATCATTGGCAAGGTTTGTTCAAGCTGTTTCATTAACCCATCAATATAGGCGGCTTCATCCACTGTCTGCTTTAAAGTGTGTGAATTAAAATCACAATATGGGCACTTCTGTACACACCACGGATAATGTACATACAAACTTAATGGAATGGGTTGGGTAAACTTCACAAAATGCTCTCAAATTAAATTCAGCAGGCCTGCTATTAGGTCGCTATTTTACCGCCTTTATAGGCTGTCAAAACATCTATTTTTCACGGGTTATTACTTCTTCTTGTCCATAGATCATAAAATTAAATCATTGTTTTCATTGAAATATAATCACTTACTAATAGATACTGTCCGTCCAAGAAAGCTTTATTGGGCAACGTGCTAAACCTTTTCACTTAAACTCGAAAAGTCAGCACAAAAAAGTTAGGAAGTGAATTTATGCAAACACGTCACACCTTATCCTTAAGTTTTCTCAGTGTCATCGCTGGCTTTATGGTCACAACTAGCCAGGCTTCAGAACCCACCCGTGCCGTGTTATTAAACAGCATTCAGGGTGCAATCAATCAAACCCAACCGCAACCCGTGAAACTGCTCATCACTCAAGGTCAAGCCAAAGGGTGCAAAGCGAGCGGAACTGCATTTTTAAATAAGCAGCGTATGCGTTATGAATTTACATTAGCGCCTATCAACTGCATAAAAAATGGACAGAAAATCCCTGTCGGCACAATCGTTCGGGGTCAACACAACATTAAAGGGACCATGGCAAACAGTGGCATGGGGCGAAAATTTTTTATATCAAATAAAGGCGTTGCCGTCAGCCTCTCTTTTAAATAAAAAAGTTCTAGATGACTCTTAAGCCATACTAATTCATTACTGAGCAAAACCGACTCGTCTGTTGATTTTGCTCAAGCTTGTTTTTGTAAAACTATGTTACATTCAAATTTTAGCATCGTTATTATAGGAATCCAGCATGACCCCCATTCAATCCTTCGGAGCCGCTGAAACGGTCACCGGATCCTGCCATTTTTTACAACTCAAACAAGGGCCAAAAATCTTAATCGATTGCGGTCTATTTCAAGGCAAAATTGAAAAACATAACTTTGAACCATTTGGGTTTGACCCTAAAGAAGTGGATATCCTCCTCATTACTCATGCTCACCTTGACCATGTAGGGCGTATTCCCAAACTGGTAAAAGAGGGCTTTAAAGGCCGAGTCATTGCGACCCGTGCCACCATGGATCTGACTGAGATTGTTCTATTCGACAGTGCCAAAATCATGGAAGAAGATTTTAACACCGCCCTTAAAAAGGCTCGTCGACGTGGTGAAGCTAACAAAGTAAAAGCACCGTTATATACGTTTGACGATGCCAAAGCGGTATTTGATTTAAATATTCAGTATGCAGAATACGACCAAGCGATCCGAATAGCACAGGATGTGGGTGTGACCTTTCGAAATGCGGGACATATTTTAGGTTCTGCCAGCATTCAGGTTGAGTTTAAAGAGCAAGGAAAAACCAAAACCGTCGTATTCAGCGGAGATTTTGGTAGCCGTCACGACATGGCGATGCCAGCACCTACAAATGTTAAAAAAGCGGATGCACTCTATATTGAATCCACCTATGGTGACCGTGACCACCGCTCTTTAGAAGAGAGCATTCAAGAGTTTAAACAGGTGATTACTCAAACTTTGGATAACCAAGGTAACGTACTGATTCCTTCGTTTGCGATTGAACGCACACAAGAGGTGTTGTTACTGCTCAAGCAGATGTATTACACAGAGGAACTGCCACCCTGCAAAGTCTATCTCGACTCACCTATGGCAATACGCGCTACTCAGGTTTATAACCAATATCCAGAATTACTGAATAAAGAAAGCCAAACAATGTTAGAGCAAGATGGTTCATTGTTTGACTTCCCTTATCTACAATATTCACTTAAAAACGATGATTCCATGCGCATCAACGAAGAAGAGAATCGTTGCATTATCATTGCCGGTAGCGGTATGTGTAGCGGTGGCCGAATTTTACATCACTTCAAACACCGCTTATGGAACGAACGTAACAGCGTGGTATTTGTCGGTTTTCAGGTAGAAGGCACATTAGGGCGTCAATTAGTGGATGGAACAGACTTTATTAACATCTATCATGAACCAATCAAAGTCGGCGCTAAAATCCATATGATTAACGGTTTTTCAGCACATGCAGACCAAAGTGACTTAATCCATTGGATGGCTCAATTTGAACAATTAGGAAAAGTCTTTTTAGTTCACGGTGAACGTGACAAACAAGCCTGTTTTAAACAAGCGATTGAAGAACAACTGCATAAAACCGTGCATATTGTGGAATATGCCGAACAAGTTTGGGTTTAAGTTATCAAACGATTATTCTCAACAGGCCTGATATGCCGTTTATGGCTTAATAACCAGGCCTGTTCAGTTACCAAACAGATAGTTTCTAGCTTATAAATCGGTCGATGTTTTCATCTGCTCAACTAAACTATGAAGCGCTTGGGCGCGGTGGCTGATTTTATTTTTTTGCTGTTTAGTCAATTCCGCCGAACTGACACCCTGATCCGGCACAAAAAAGACCGGATCATAACCAAATCCACCTGCTCCTACCGGCTCATGCAAAATTTCACCGTGCCACTGACCCAGTGCAACTAAAGGGGTTGGATCACTCTCATGTCGGCAAAATACCATCGCACAATAAAAACTGGCCTGGCGTTTACTTTTCGGCACACCTTCCAACTCTTTTAAAAGCTTTTGAATATTATCTTGATCGGTCGCGTTTTCACCCGCATAACGTGAAGAGTAGATGCCTGGCTGTCCCTGTAAAGCAGACACCTCAATCCCAGAGTCATCGGCAATGGCTGACAGGCCTGTTTTGGCACAGGCATAACGGGCTTTTAAAATGGCATTTTCAATGAATGACAAACCAGTTTCCTCTGCCTCGCTATCAAAGAACTCTGATTGTGGCGTTACACTCCAACCTAAAGGTTGCAATATCTCCCTAATCTCT
>JAYENR010000185.1:0-8255 GCA_034722175.1 Pseudomonadota bacterium
GAAGAAGTACACGCTGTATTGCGTGTACTTCTTCAAATGTGTAATAACCGATTAGCGAACCAATCAAAACGGCAACAGCCAACAATAACTTAACCGTATCTAATGGATTCGATGCTTTGTGATCTTGAATTTGTTTACTCATAACCTACTAGCTATATATAAAAACGACCCGCATTTAAAAAATGCAGGTCGTTATGAATGTGGCAGGGGTAGAGAGATTCGAACTCCCAACACCCGGATTTGGAATCCGGTGCTCTGCCAGTTGGAGCTATACCCCTGTAGTGTGTCGCAAAAAAAGGGGATTATACATCCCCTTTTTATTTTGTGCAATACCGTGCTAAAAATTAATCAATAATTTTAGCAACAACACCTGCACCAACAGTACGTCCACCTTCACGGATAGCGAAGCGTAAACCTTCACCCATCGCGATCGGGTTGATTAACTCTACTGTCATTTGTACGTTATCACCAGGCATAACCATCTCTGTGCCTTCTGGTAATGTACATGCTCCAGTTACGTCAGTTGTACGGAAGTAGAACTGTGGACGGTAACCTTGGAAGAATGGAGTGTGACGTCCACCTTCATCTTTTGAAAGTACATATACTTCAGCTTCGAACTTAGTATGCGGTGTTACAGTCCCTTTATGAGCAAGAACCTGTCCACGTTCGATATCTTCACGCTTAGTACCACGTAATAGGATACCAACGTTATCACCTGCTTCACCTTGGTCTAGAAGCTTACGGAACATCTCAACACCAGTAACAGTTGTTACTTGAGTCGGACGAATACCAACGATTTCGATCTCTTCACCAACTTTTACAACACCCGTCTCAACACGACCAGTTGCAACTGTTCCACGACCCTGGATTGAGAAGATATCTTCTACAGGCATTAGGAAGTCTTTGTCTGTTTCACGTACTGGATCTGGAATATATGAATCTAAAGCGTCTACTAGACGACCGATTGATGGAGCACCAATTTCTGATTCGTCACCTTCGATTGCTTTAAGTGCAGAACCCATGATTACTGGAGTATCGTCACCTGGGAATTCGTACATATCTAGAAGTTCACGAACTTCCATTTCTACTAATTCTAGTAGTTCTTCATCATCAACCATGTCAGCTTTGTTTAGGAAAACAACAATGTATGGTACACCAACCTGACGTGATAGAAGGATGTGCTCACGAGTCTGTGGCATTGGGCCGTCAGCTGCTGAACATACTAGGATAGCACCATCCATTTGCGCAGCACCTGTGATCATGTTTTTAACATAATCCGCGTGACCTGGGCAATCTACGTGTGCGTAGTGACGTGTATCTGATTCATACTCAACGTGAGAAGTTGAGATTGTGATTCCACGATCTCTCTCTTCTGGTGCGTTATCGATAGATGCGAAGTCTTTGATGTCTCCACCGTATTTCTTACCTTGCACGATAGTTAGTGCCGCTGTTAGAGTTGTCTTACCATGGTCAACGTGACCAATGGTGCCTACGTTTACGTGCAATTTAGCACGTTCAAATTTTTCTTTTGCCATGATGCAAAACTCCGTTAAGCGGCACCAGCCCGTTAAGACATGAAACCAGCTTTAATTGTAATGGAGCTTCCAACCAGAATCGAACTGGTGACCTCATCCTTACCATGGATGCGCTCTACCGACTGAGCTATGGAAGCAAATTTAAACAATAAAAAGGCCCTCCCCATCAACCGTAATGAAATTACAATCGACAAAGAGAGCCTTCTTAAAATATGGAGCGGGTAAAGGGAATCGAACCCTTCTCATCGGCTTGGAAGGCCGAGGTAATAGCCAATATACGATACCCGCAATGGTGGAGGGTGGTGGATTCGAACCACCGAAGGCTGAGCCAGCAGATTTACAGTCTGCCCCCTTTGGCCGCTCGGGAAACCCTCCGTATTGGAGTGGCGTATTTTATAGATTATTTGATTTGTGTCAACACTAAATTCAATAAAATTAAAATATTCTTGGCTTTTTATACTAATAGCCCGTTTTAGCCCTTAAATGCTGCTTTTGAAGCAAGATATTTTAACTCTAAAGAACTGCTTTCTCTTCCAAGAATAATATTTCTATGCGGGAATCGACCAAACCTTTCTATTATATCTTTATGATGCTCTGCAAATCTTAGAGCATCTGTGTTACCCAACTTTTTAAATTGCTGTACCGATAAATCTTGATCATCCATACCTTCACTATGCATAAGCGGCATATATAAGAATGACAACCTATCTCTCGTAATTTGTTGATCATAACCCAGTTCAATCGCTAACCTAGCCACCTCAATTGCTTTGGCCTCTGCATCAAAACTCTTTTTAGTTCCCCTATAAATATTCAAGGGTACTTGGTCCAGCAAGATGACAAGCGCTAAACCCGAGTCAGCAGACTCTAACCAACTGTCTAACTTTTCACTAACAGCCTGATCATAGAGTCCTTCAAACTTTACTCTTAGCCCTTGGTCGATCTCAGGTGTTGAATTAAACCAATGCTTTTTCATATCCCCGGAATACCAATACGCCAATAATTTTTCTGCCTGTTTATTCATACCCTAAACTTTATCCATTTATTGCCATCCCTGCCCAGTGGTTTAAAATAGCGTTTTGTTTTTATCAATGAGCACTTTATGCATACGACCTGTCTGTTAGACTCTTTCAAGATTATTTACCAAGATGACTATTTGGTTGCCATCCATAAACCAGCAGGCCTGTTGGTACATCGCTCACCGATTGATAAACATGAAACAGAGTTTGCCGTTCAATATACAAGAGATGCCGTTGGTCAAAAAGTTTTTCCGATCCATCGCTTAGATAAAGCGACCTCAGGCCTATTGTTATTTGCCTTAGATAGCAACACCGCGCGTTTAATGGGGGAACAATTTAGCTTACATACGATTCAGAAGACCTACTTGGCTATTTGCAGAGGCTGGGCGAATGAAAGTGGCTATATTGATCACGCCCTTAAATATAAGCGTGACAAGATCGCGGAAAAGTTGAAACGTGAACAGCTAGAGCCGCAATCTGCAGAAACGGCTTATCAAACCCTAGCAACCACCACTCTAGACAAACAGATTGGCAGGTACGAGCAGCAACGCTACTCCTTATTAGAACTAAAACCCAAGACAGGCCGTAAACATCAACTTCGTCGCCATATGAATCACATCAACCACCCTATTATTGGCGACGTGAGATACGGTGATCGTCACCACAACCACTTTTTTAATGAATGGTTAGGCCAGCACCGTCTATATTTAGCAGCGACCAGTCTTAAGTTTATTCACCCGATCACCTTAAAACCTATGTTCATTGAAGCACCATTAGAGTCTAGCTTTCAAACTGGACTGGATGCGTTGACACTCTCTATTAAGTAACCTAACACCCCTGAAAACTTGCGTCATTAACCGAAAATGGAAATTACAATCATGGATCCACACTGGTCAGAGCTTCTTGAATTCGATCAACAGCACATTTGGCACCCTTACGCCAAACTGCCAAACCCTGTTGCGGCGATTGGTGTTAAAAAAACTCAAGGTTCAATCATTACGTTGGCCGATGATCGTGAATTAGTAGATGGTATGTCTTCATGGTGGGCGGCACTGCATGGCTATAACCACCCTAAAATCCAAAAAGCCATGCATGAGCAGATCGACACCATGCCTCACATTATGTTCGGTGGCCTAACTCACGAGCCCGCCATTGAGTTAGCGAAACGCCTCGTTAAGCTTTCACCACCTGGTTTAGAGAAGGTGTTTTTTGTCGACTCCGGTTCGGTCGCAATGGAAGTCGCCATTAAGATGGCAATGCAATACTGGATCAGTCTGAACAGGCCTGGTAAGAATAAATTGCTGACCGTTAACAACGGTTATCACGGAGACACCTTCGCGACCATGGCAATCTGCGATCCCATTAATGGTATGCACAGCTTGTTTTCAGAACTGCTGCCTAAACACTACTTTGCTCCTGCTCCGCAAATGGGGTTTGAGATTGAATCTGACAATCAAGATATCCAAGCTCTCAAAGCAATTCTTGCCGAACATCACCACAATATTGCAGCTGTTACCATAGAACCGATTGTACAAGGTGCGGGTGGAATGCGCTTTTACCGTCCAGACTACTTAAAACAGCTACGTGCTTTATGTGACGAGTTTGAGGTATTACTGATTATTGATGAAATTGCCACAGGCTTTGGACGTACTGGAAAACTGTTTGCCAGTGAATGGGCAGACATCTCACCCGATATTATGACCTTAGGGAAAACCCTAACGGGTGGTCACATTACCTTAGCGGCAACGTTAGCCACGGAAAAAATCAGTGAAACCATTAGTAACGGCAATCCAGGCCTGTTAGCTCATGGCCCAACCTTTATGGCCAATCCGCTAGCCTGTCGTGCTGCGGTTGCCAATATTGATGTATTACTGACATCCCCTTGGCAAGACAATATCCAACGAATTGAACAGCATTTTCAACAAACATTGTTACCACTCAAAGCATTAGACGGCGTTAAAGATGTCAGAGTATTAGGAGCAATAGGTGTGATCGAGCTCGAAAGAGATGATTTAGGCTCAAAAATCCAAGCCGCCGCAGTTGAAAACGGTATCTGGTTACGTCCATTCGGCAAGCTTATCTATTCCATGCCGGCTTATAACATTCCAACAGAGCAACTCAAGACATTAACCGATGGTATTGTCACGGCAGTTAAAACCAATTTACAAACCTAACAGGCCTGTTCAGTTAATCAGATCAACTAACATTGACAGCGCAGCGATTGTTACCTACCATTAGACTACGTTGTAAAACGTACATAATACTGTCAAAGAGGACACTTACTTGAATTACTTTACCGATGCTTTAAAGAACTACGCCACCTTTAGTGGTCGAGCCACCCGTCAACAGTACTGGATGTTTATTCTGTTTTACATTTTGTTCTATATTGTAGCGATCGTGCTTGATATGGCACTAGGACTCTTTGATGAAGAGACCGGTTACGGCCTACTGTCATTGGTCTATACACTCGGTCTTTTACTGCCCTCTTTGGCTATTTTAGGCAGACGACTGCATGACATTGGTCGCAGTGCCTGGTGGATTCTACTGATTATTATTCCAGTGATCGGACCACTGGTGATATTAGTCTTTACCCTTATTGGTAGCCAACAAGAAGACAATCAATGGGGCCCAAACCCTCATACTGAAATCGTAGTAGAAGCGGCTTAGCACTGAATTAAACAACTGCTGGGCTTCAACACCAAGCTCAGCAAGCCTAGAAACAACTAGTCATATCATCAGAAAAATTTTAATCAATTTGACTATAAAAACTTGTAAACCACACCAATCCCAACCCCCAATCCGCCATTACCATAAAAGTGGTCTTGCTCCTGATACGCATGGTTGTAGAGCACCATCTCATTAGACAAACTTGCCTGAAGAGAGGCCTTCATTTCAAACGACTTGGAAACTTGATAATAGGTCGACCACTCTCCTCTCCAATTTTTCGACTGAAAATAGCCTGCTGGCTCAATCACACTATCTGCCGCTAACTGCATAATGGCCTGATGATAAACGGCTTCCAACTCCGAACGTATCTTTGGCGTGAAGTGATAGCCAATCTGAGTTTTAGGAAACCCTAAATGCCCGTAATAGCCCTGACGTATTGGCGAATTGAAGTTATAGGTATACTCAACAATTGGCAAAATAACGGTTTCAACGGGGTGGTGATTGACATAAAGACCGAGCTGCCAGGAATTCAATGAATCCAGTTTTTCACTGTATAACGTATACGCCTGCAAACTTAACGCATCATCCGACTGATCTTCATAACCCACCTCAGCACCTAAGTGCCCTAAAAACAGGCGACGCTTATCTAAACGATAAGGAAGATGAACTTTAAGATGATAACGCTTTAATTCAGACAAAGGATTGGTCCGACCATTGCCGAACGGTAATTTAGAATATGGTCGCCAATCAACCGCAAAGGTTTCATAGGAAAAGTTGGCTAAAAAATTACCAATCTCTAACTTAGCCACATTCAAGTCATAGCCTCCACCACGATTCAGACTCACGGAATTGAGTGTCGAATAATCTGCTTTTAGTTTAACCGCCAATAAATCTTCAACCACGGCCTCTTGCTGCTGATCAGCTAGAATGTTTGCCGAAACAAACCATAGCGGCAAAGACAAAATCAAGGAATGCTTCATGCGACTAATCCAATATCAATTGGAACCAATGTAAAAACACAGTATGACAATCAAACGGCAATTACTTTACATAATTAAGACATTTTTAAACTGAACAGGCCTGGTTGAATAAAGACCGTTTTAAGGCTTGACGGCAACCGCAACAAAAGAGGTAAATGGAAAACCAGCCTGCTGGTGAATCACAACCTCTTCAAAACCTGCATCAATTAACAGCGTCTCAACCTCATTAAGAGAGTAAGCCCTAAAGATACTGCGATCTAACTTCATCACCTCTATCTGAGTTGAGTCACGAAACCCCATCACAAATTGGCCGCTTGGTTTTAAGACCCGCAACACCTCTTTTAAATGTACTTGCGGAGCTTGCCAAAAATATAAAGTATTGGCAGTGGCCACCTTATCAAACATGCACTCTTCAAAAGGCATGACATCACTACTGCCAAAACGTAATGTCATCTTACCTTCTAGCAACCAAAGTTGATTACGTTCACTGGCCGCTTGAAACATGGTTTCTGAAAAGTCTAACCCACTGACATGACCATCCACCGTCTATTCGGCAATTTGATTGAGTAACATACCAGGACCAAAACCAATTTCTAAGACCTGATCACTCGGCTGACAATTCAGTTGCTGTAACAGATAGCTATTGAGCTCGGCATTGCCATTGATAAACAGCGGTTGGAGAATGTATTTACCTAGAAAACCGCTCGGTTTGCGTGACTGCAAAGCGAGCGTTCGATCTGACACCAGCCACTTGATTAAAGTGGCCAGCGGTTTGACAAGCCATTTTGGCAACAAAGCAATTAGGCTTCAATGATTTCGTAAGTGTGTGTCATTTCAGCGGTTTTTTCCAACATTTTAGAGACTGAACAATATTTATCCGCCGACAACTCTACCGCACGCTTTACTTTCTTGGGGTTCAAGTCGGTACCGAACACTTTAACGTGAAGATGAATTTTTGTATACACCGCAGGAATGCCAGCGGCACGTTCTGAAGTGATCTCCATCTGGCAATCTTTAACGTCTTGTTTGCCTTTTTCCAACATCATCATCACATCAATACCCGAGCAACCCCCCAAGCCCATTAACAACAATTCCATAGGACGAGAACCCAGATCTTCTCCCCCTACCTCTTTAGAGGCATCCATCATCACTTTATGACCCGTTGATGACGTTGCTTCAAAGGCTTTTTTACCTTTCCAATCAATTTTAATCGACATATTCTCTTCCTATTTTAATCGTCTAATAATGGCTTCAATCGAGAAATAGAGCACAATCAAAATCATCGCTCCGAATACCACTTCCATCTCCACAATGGCGGGAATTTCAGTACCCGTCTCTTCAATGATGTCAAACATATCACTAAAGGCGGTGACCGACAATAGAATCCCCATAAAACCAACTACCGCATCAAAGCGCTGACTGGATTTCTCACTAAGTTTGTCTAACGCATTGGAGATTTGCACTCTTAAGAAGCGTGTGGTTTCTTGGGACTCTTTCATCGTAGCTTGCAAAGCCGAACGTTCATCGTCAACGCCAACGGCATCAAATAACTGTTGTACAAAGCGTCCATGATCTGGAAAACGCATTAGGCCACCGGTATCCATTAAGTGCAACAGATCCCTGACTTCTAAATTCAATAAGTGCAGTTGTTTCACTCGGCGACGATACTCTCTCTCTTGTTCTCGTAGTTCAAAACGGGATTTGTTATCAATATCTTCGTCATCGTGATATTCAAGCTGAATAACTCGGACATTATCAAACAGCATTTTACCCAACTGCTTCATGTAAAAACGTGCGCCCGTGGCAACCTGTACATTCTCTAGCGCTTGATCCGTGACCCAACTTGGTTGATCCAACTGAACAATCACCGCATAAGAACCATCGGCCTGCACCCAATCATCAGTATGGTATAAGTCTAAAGCAATATTTTTAATGCCTGTATGGGGTATTTGTACTCGCCAGTTTTCAAAGGTACTACGGACTTCTCTAGGAGGAATTTTAATCCCAATCCAATCCGGATGATTCTGAGCTTCAGTAAAAGTTAACATCTTACCGGG